>NZ_RJTZ01000076.1:0-16944 GCF_024343515.1 Aquitalea sp. S1-19
GCCGGCCGGCCTCCATCTTGCCATCCACCGTCACATCATTGCCGTCCAGCAGAAACACCAGTTTGACCGGTGTCTGCTTGCGCAAGGCTTTCAGGTTTGCCGTCTCGAATGACTGAATAAACACGGGGGCATTCTTGCGATTCAGGCCATGCTTTTTCAGGCTGGCCAGCAAGACCGGTTCCAGCGCCAGTTGCTGGGCCGCATGCCAGCTTGGATGCTTGGTTTCCGGGTAGATACCAACCTCGCGCCCGGCCTGTTTGCTGAGTTTTTCACGCAGAGCAAGAATTTCTTCGAAAGTCGGAATCGAGAACTGGCCGTTGAACTCCTGTGGCCGGTCAGCACGCTGCTGAACGGCACGCAGGGTCTTGATTTCGGCCAGGGTAAAGTCCGGCGCAAACCAGCCCTCCTCCTCCACCCCGTCAACCAGCCACTTCTTTTTGCGCTCGGCAAACTCTGGCCGGCTCGCCACATCGGTACTGTCTTTCAGGTTGGGCTCATGACGGGCAATCAATACGCCATCCTTGGTCGAGACCAGATCCGGCTCGATATAGTCTGCACCCAGTTCGACGGCGCGGGCATACGCTTCCAGCGTGTGCTCGGGCAGGTAGCCCGAAGCACCGCGGTGGGCAATCACCAGCGGTGCCTTGCCACTCAGCGTGGGATAGGCCGGAGTTTGCGCGGCGTAAGCAGGCAGGATCAAACAGCTGGCCATCAGGCTGGACAACAAGGCAGAGATCTTCATCATGCACTCCATCATGGTTTTTGATGGCACAAGTATCTATATGGAATGTTACGTTGCCATGATGAAAAGATGACAGATTTGTGCCGGCCGCCATTATCCAAGTTCTTGCCACTTCACCGGCGACTGCTACATTCGCCCTGCTTCATTCTCCCTGCCTGCGGATACGCACATCGACAAAGATCCATAGAACACAAGGCTTTACCGGCTATCTCCCTAGGCGTTGCATGAAAGTAACATCGTGCAATGCAGCATCGTCCGACAACATACAAACTTCTTTACCCAAATACTAATGGCATGCAGACTGCAAAGCGTCGGCGCCTAGCCAGCCCGATCGCGTCGCCCGAGGCCTTGTCTTTACCCTTCGCCAGGTTTTACCTGAATAAAAAAGTCGATGGAGGGGCGCCTGCCATGCAGGACGCAAAGAGTCAGTCAGGGAAGGGCATGCCCGGCGACGCGCAATCGGCTACCATCGTGCTTTACCCTGACACTGCCGCACGATGACCACGCCCCTGCTACCCCGTATTGAAATCCACTATTGCACCGGCTGCCGCTGGCTATTGCGCGCGGCCTGGATGGCGCAAGAGCTGTTGACCACCTTTGAAAAAGAACTGGGCGAAGTCGCACTCTTGCCCGGCAACGGTGGCGTATTCCGCATCCTGTGCAATGGCGAGACGCTATGGGATCGCACGCGCGATGGCGGTTTTCCCGACATCAAGCTGCTGAAACAGCGCGTGCGCGATACCGTCGCTCCGGACAAGGCACTGGGTCACAGCGATTCGGCTTCCGCTTAAAACCATGACGGCGCCACCACACAAGATCATCCACATCGATTGCGATGCTTTCTACGCCTCGGTTGAAATGCGCGACCACCCGGAATGGCGCGATATTGCGCTGGCCATAGGCGGCAGGCCGGAAACCCGCGGCGTGATTGCAACCTGTAATTATCTGGCACGCCAATACGGCATCCACTCGGCCATGGCCTCGGCCACCGCACTCAGGCTATGCCCGCAGCTATTGATCGTCCGCCCGGATATGGCGCGCTACCGTGCCGCCAGCCAGCAGATCCACGCCATCTATCAAGCCTTCACCGAACGCATCGAACCGCTGTCGCTGGACGAAGCCTATCTCGATGTCAGCGGCGTCACTCTGTGCCAGGGCAGCGCCACGCGCATGGCCGCCGCCATACGCACGCGCATACGCGAAGAAGTCGGCATTACTGCCTCGGCCGGCATCGCGCCGAACAAATTTCTGGCCAAGGTTGCTTCCGACTGGAACAAGCCGGACGGGCAGTTTGTGGTGCGCCCGCAAGATGTCGCCGCCTTTGTCGCGGCCTTGCCGGTGGCCCGCTTTTTTGGTGTAGGCAAGGTGACGGCAGCCCGATTAAAGACGTTGGGGATCCACCATGGCGCCGATCTGGCGGCCGCCGATCCGCTGCTGCTGACGCAAGAATTCGGGCGCTTCGGCGAACGGCTGCACCAGCTTGCCCACGGCATTGATAAGCGTGAAGTCGAGCCGGAACGGGAAAGAAAATCCGTGAGCGTGGAAGAAACCTATGCGCGCGACCTGCCTGATCTTGCCGCCTGCCGCGCCGAATTGCCCGAACTGCTGGCACAGCTGAAGTCCCGCATCAGCCGCGCCGGCGAGCCGCCGCTACGCGCGCTGGTGGTGAAGGTGAAATTCGCCGACTTCAGCCAGACCACGGTTGAACATGCGGCAAGCACACTGATGCTGAACGCCTTCGGACGCTTGCTGGAGACGGGCTATGCCAGAGGACAGGGGCGCGCAGTGCGCCTTCTGGGCTTGGGCGTACGCCTGGGTAACAGCGACGCCCGCCAGCTTGAATTTGAATGGGAAGAAGATTAGGCCTGCGCAGCCTTTTTACGCCGCGCCATAAAAGCAGCCACGGCCGCATCACGCCCGGCCCAGCTCTGCGCAATACTGTTGCGCTGTCCCAGACGTGCCATATAGCCGGTCTCGTCCAGCAGTGGCGCCAGCAAATCCTCGGCCAGCACCGCCTGCGTCATCTGCGACACCAAGGGGAAAAAACTGGCTGCGGCAATATCTGCATAGCTGAAATCTTCACCCGCCAGCCACGGCGAAAAGCGGGTCAGACGGGTCAGCGCCGCCACCGCGCGACGGATATCGCTACGCGCCTGCTCGCGGGCTTCCTCGTCCAAAGGCGCGCCAAACAGCACATGGCGCGTCAGGGGTGCGCAAGGCGCGGCCAGATACAGCTCTATCATCTGCATGATTTCACGGGCGCGGCTGCGTGCATTAGGTGAAGGCGGCAAGAGCGCGGCAGTCGGATAGGCATCTTCCAGCCATTCCAAGATGGCGGTCGACTCGGCCAGCGCAAAGCCGTTGATCTCGACATAAGGGATCTTGCCCATCGGGCTTTTGGCCAGAAACACTTCGTCCTGAGCAGGCGGGGTGAATACCTCTTCGTAATTCACGCCTTTTTCGATCAGGGCAATCTTGACCTTGGTGTAATACGGGGACAGCGCGACGCCATGCAGGATGATCATGCCTAAGCCTCCGGGGCTTGAAATAGGAATAGCATAGCCCCTTCAAGGGCAAAATCCGCTGGCCACCTCAGGATAGCCAAACGGAATAACCCGCCAATTATGCCATTACTTGGCAAGCGCCTGCGCTTTTAATGACAAGGCTCTTTTTATGACCGGCAAGGCCATGCGTGCCACGCGCTCGCCCTCCAGAATGGCGGTATGGCGATTCTCGAAATCGGTGGCGCCTATCTTGCCTACGCTGGGGCGCAAGGTGACATCTGCATTCTTGAGCTCGGCCTTCAACGCACTCTGACTCATGATGTTCAGGCTCTGGTCAAGCCGCGACAAAAAGCCGGAACTCCCGCCGGTGGGACGTGCCGAAATATCGACCGCAATCACCACATCAGCCCCCATCTCCCGCGCCGCACTCACCGGCACCGGGCTCACCAGACCGCCATCGACATAGCGTTTACCATTCATGGATACCGGCTGGAAAACATTAGGAATGCTGGCCGAGGCACGCACAGCCGAACCGGTGTTACCGCGCTGGAACACAATGCGCGCCCCCGTATCCAGTTCGGTGGCCACGGCTCCAAAGCGTTTGGAGAGTTTCTCCAGCGGCTTGTTGCGCACCTCGCGATTGACAAACTCGGCCAGTTTTTCGCCCTTTATCAGGCCGGATGTCGACAGGGTGTAGTCGGCGAGCGAACTCTCGTCCAGCTTCATCGCCTTGATCTGCAGCTGGTAAGGACTGATGCCCGAGGCATACAGCGCACCCACGACTGCACCAGCACTGGTACCGGTAACGATGTCGGCCTTGATGCCGTTTGCTTCCAGCACCTTGATCACGCCGATATGGGCAAAGCCCTTGGCCGCGCCCCCGCCCAGCGCAAGGCCTATCCGGGGCTTGCGTACGACTTTGGCCTGCTCAGGCGCAGCCGGTGCCGTGACGGACGGCGACACCGGTGCCGGGGTGACCGGCTTGGCCGCATGACTGGCCGATGGCTGACTCGCGGGAGAAACAAGAGGTGGTGCAGGGTTGATGCTGCTGCAAGCACTTAACAGCAAGACGGCCAACAGGCCGGTACAACGTAAAGGATAAAGCATGTTCGGGAACGACTCTTTCTTGAGCGGAATGCGGCTCAGGACTTTTTAAATTCAATAACCTGACGGCCATCGGGCAAATGCCCGGCTTTGGCCTTGGGCTCGCCACGCCAGGCGTGGCCATAGACCACTTCATAAGTGGCAGGCAGGCTGCCATCACGCCGGTAGGCTTCGTACGCCGCTTCGACACGCTGCCAGAAATGCTTGCCGGTCAGACCAGCCTTGCGCCCGGCGGTGACATTATGCGCGCCGATGGACTTGAGGTCTTGCATCACATCACGCACCCGGCCATAGGTCAGCACGATTTTTTCCATGTCCATGACCGGCAGGGCAAAGCCGTTACGCACCAATACATCACCCAGATCATGCATATCGATGAAATGGTTGACGTGGGTGGCCGAGTCTTGCCCGGCAAAGGCGGCCCGCAATTCAAACAGCGTATCCGGCCCCAGCGTGGAAAACATCAACAAGCCATCCGGCTTGAGTACACGGCGGAACTCGGCAAAGACGCCATCCGGCTCATTCAGCCACTGGATGGCCAGATTCGACCACACCATGTCCACGCAGGCATCCGCCAGCGGCAGCGCCTCGATATCGGCACAAGCCTGCCATGGCTGGGCCCGCCCCATCAAACGGCCGAAAAAGCCGGCTCCCTCCTGCTGCTTGGCCCTGGAGGCTTTGAGCATGGAGGCGGCGATATCCAGCTCGATCACACGCGCCGCCGGATAACGGCGGCGCAATTCGGCGGCACCATAACCGGTACCGGAGCCGGCATCAAGTATCGTCAGCGGCGCATTCTTGATCACATCCAGCCGCTCGGCCATGCGGTCAGACACTTCGCGCTGCAAGACAGCTGCGCCATCGTAGCTATGGGCCGCACGCTCGAAAGCGGCACGGACTTTGGCCTTATCGGTATAAAACGCTTCACTCATGCGTGTCGGTCCAGGTGGGAAAGCAGCAGGGTCAGGAAATCATGCTCGTGCGACAAAAACGGTGCATGCGAGGCTTGTTCGAATAGATGCAACCGGGCGTCCGGCAACATATCCGCCAGCCAGCGGCCGGCGCCAATGGGCGTAATACGGTCACGCGCCCCGAAGAACAGTGCAGTGGGTGCATGAATCTGCGCGGCCAGTGCACGCGTATCCGCCTGTAGCAGGCAATCCAGCGCCGGCAACAGGCCATGCGGCCGGCCATGGGCAAACAGCTGACCGCTCAAGGCCTTGAGCGTATCACGCGCATGCGGCGCACCCAGCATTTGCAGGGCAAGAAAATTTTTCAGGGTTGACTCGAATGCGTTATGCAAATTCGCGCCGACTTCTTCGATGGTGGCGGCACGCTGCCCGAACGCCCAGTCCGGACCTTGTACAAACCGCGGGCTGGTCGACACCAGTGCCAGGCTGCGTATCTGGGCCGCTTGCTGTACAGCCCAGTGCTGGGCCACCAAACCGCCCAAGGACCAGCCCAGCACATGCACAGGCAAGGGAAACTGCCGCGCCAGCGCAGCCGCCACTTCGGCAGCATCGAAGCGCTCAAGCTCAGGCGAGGCACCATGACCGGGCAAATCCACCGTGTGTACGCAGTAATGCGCGGACAGCGCCGCCGCAACGCGCTCGAATACGCCGCCATGCAGACCCCAGCCATGCAGCAGAACCACATCCGGCCCACGCCCTTGTGTTTCGACGTAACAGTTCATATCGGCATGGCCATCGGCAAAGGGCGCCATTTTCGCAAGAGTGTCAGGCAAAGGGAAGCCTGCATTGTTTTGACATACCAAGACAGACATAAATAACCATCAATACATGCACCTGCGCGCACCTTCTGCCTGCCGGTGACGACTTGTATTTTGCGTATCCGCCACCGGTTTTGCTTGTACGCCACAATCGGCCCGTTTTGATGAGGTTTGAGCACGCGCTTACTGGACTCACGATGGCATCATCCCTTACATTCATCCAATGCACATAAGATGCACATAATTCAAATTATAAACGCATGCCGGTCGGCTTATGCATCACCGGTTATTGCGACGGGGGAGAGGCTTTGTCAATTTTTACTAGATTCCTGCCTAGCAGGCTGGCGCACCGTATCGCGCTCATTCTGACTGTACTGTCGCTGCTATTAGCCGGTTCGGTCTGGCTTTATGGACGGCTTACACTGATCCCGTCGATTGAGCAGTACGAGCGCACCGCCGCACGCTCTCAGGCGGCCGGCACACGCAATGCTTTTCTGGAGAGTGCCAGCACAGTCGAACGTCTGGCCTTGAGTTGGGCCAACTGGGATGATACTTACAACTATGCAACCGGTGGCGACACACTGCGTCTGGATGCGTATTTGCAAGGTCAGAAGATCAACACGCTGGGCATCGACTTTCTCGCCATTTTTGATCGCAACGGCGGACTGCTGACGACGGCAGAGTGGGATGGCATGTCGGCACAGCGTGACGATCTGGCACTGGTACGCGAGCTTTCCCCCGCCACGGAATTTGGCCGCCAGCTATCCAGCGCCATTGAACACCGTGTCAGCACAACCTCCGGCATCGTCCGTCTGGCTCGTGGTCCGCACTTCGTCACCATTATTCCTATCCGTAGCACCAACCGCAGCAGCCCTATCGGCGGTTATCTGGTCATGGCCGTTTCGGCAGACAAACTGCTATTGCAAGGAAAAGGCCCGTTTAGCGCCACGCAGTCCAGTGCCCTGTCCATTACTTCGCGCGATCTGCCAGACGAAGTGCAACGCTGGATAAACAAAGGCATCGAGAATGAAGACCTGCTGATTCTGGGCAGCGACGACAAAATCGAAAGCTGGGGTGTCGTGAATAGCCTGAGCGGCAAGCCGGCACTGCTACTGGGCAGTAGCCAGCAACGCGATATGAGCCGTCTGGCCTCATCCTCTTTGGAACAGTTGGCCCTGTTCTCCGTGGTCGGTACCCTGCTGCTTGGCCTGCTGGCCTGGTGGGTTGTACATGCCAATATCAGTACCCGCCTAGGCTGGTTGCTGCAAAGCATACATGGCATGGTACGCCCCGGTCGCGTAGCCGTGATCGAAACCCACGGCAACGACGAAGTCTCCTATCTGGCGCGTGCGATCAACCATCTGGCAATGGGCAAGAATGCCTCTATCGAGGCGCAGCGCACGGCCGAACAACAGCTGGATATGCTGTTCTCGCAGGCACCAGGTGCCATGATGCAACTGCGTGACGGTCAGGTCACTGACCTGAATGCCGCCGGTGCCGCCCTGTACAAGGCACCACACGCGGCGACGCTGGTCGGCCGGCACCTGTCCGAGCTCTTGGAAACCAATGATGCCACTGCCAAGCGTTTGCTACTGCTGGCGCAATCGAAGAACACCATGCCCCAGAGCGTGCGTTTGCTGTGCCGCATACGCTGCCGTGACGGCAGCCTGCGCCCATGCGAAATCACCGCACTGAGCATGCCTCAGGCCGGCAAGCCGATTGTGCACCTCTATATCACGCCGCTATCCTCATCCGGCGAAGATACGCGCCCGGATAACACGCCAAGTGAAACGGATAGCCAGACCGATAAAAATGAGAACAATCCGCGCCTGATTTCCATCACACGCGCCAGCAGCAAACACGCCTGATCCCGACCGGGAATATAAAGCACGGGCCCCGCAAATTCGCGGGGCCCGTGCTTTATTCACACCGCAAAATAGTGCGGCATGGCCAGCCGGATCAGTGGCAACAAGGGCTTTCTAGCGCCAAAGCCTGTAAACCTTCCCATTCGATAGCAGCCGCAGGCTTTGGCCGGGCAAAATAATAGCCCTGCAATTTGGGACAGCCCAGCTCGCGCAAGACAGAAAGCTGACTGGGTGTTTCCACCCCTTCGGCCACAACGTCCAGATGCAAGGCCTGAGCCAATGCCAGGATAGCCCGCACAATAGCGCGGGACTCGGTATGAACATCGACTTCGCGCACAAAAGCCTGATCTATTTTCAGCACATCGAACTGGTAACGATGCAGATAAGCCAAGGCCGAGTAGCCGGTACCGAAATCATCCAGCGCCAGGCGTACACCCAACTGATGCAGGGCATGCATCACTTGCTCAGCCACTTCAGGCATATCGATCAGTGCGCTTTCCGTCACCTCCAGATAAAGCAGCGCCGGCGGCAGCGCCAACCGGGTCAGCAAAGCCTCCAGCCAGGATGGCAAGCTCGTATCGCGCAGGTTTTCCGAAGACAGATTGATATGCAAGGACAAGGACTCGCCGCCATAGCCCTCATCATGCCAAGCCGCCAGCTGGGCACAACCCTGCTCTATCATGTAACGATCCAGCCGCCGAATCAGACCCGACTCCTGCGCCATGGGCAAGAACTCGGCCGGCGAAATCAGTCCCCGCTCGGGATGATGCCAGCGCACCAGTGCCTCGAAACCGGTCAGCCGTTGGCTATGGCTATCAATGAAAGGCTGGTAATACGGAATCAGCTGGTCATCGACATCAAGCGCCCGCCGCAAATCGGCTTCCAGCGCCAGCAAATCGGCCTGATTCTCGCGAAAATGATGATTGAACAAGGTATAGCCATGGCGACCGCTTTGTTTGGTGCGGTACATCGCCAGATCCGCATCGCGCAGCAAATCCTCCGCGCGCTGGTAATACTGGCTGTCGGCCAGCACCGCGCCGATACTGACCGTCGCAAACACTTCACGCCCGCCTAGCAGCATGGGGCGCTCGAATTCATCCACGATACGTTGTGCGATCTGTTCACTGCGTGCGGTCGACTCCACCCGCTGCAAGATCAGCGCAAACTCGTCCCCTCCCAGCCTGGCCAAAAAATCATGCGGTCGCAGGCAATGGCGTATGCGGGCACCGGCTTCATGCAGCAAGGCATCCCCGGCCTGATGTCCCAGGGTATCGTTGATCAGCTTGAAACGATCCAGGTCGATAAACAAGACGGCAAAACACTGGCGCCCATCACGGCGGTAGGCCTGCCAGTTCGACTGCAGTGTCTGGTTGAAATAGGCACGATTGGGCAGGCCGGTCAGTACATCATGCAATGTATCGTGCTTGAGCCGGGCATTGACGGTATCCAGCGCCAGTGTCCGCTCGCGTACACGCTCTTCCAGCGCGCTATTGGCCAGTTGCAACGCCGCGCTCGCCTGCAGTTGTGTCAGGGCGCCGCCGATATGATCGGCCACACTCTCCAGCAACTCCTGCTCGCGATAGCTGTAGCGCAGATTGCTGTCGCGACTGAACACCGCCACCACGCCCTTGAGCTCTCGGTTGCTATACACAGGCACGCCCAGCCAGCTCACCAAACCTTCTCCGCCTTTGCCGGAAATAGACCTTAACAAGGCGCTGCCATTGAGCAACAGGGTGCGGCCGCTATGCAAGACCTGCTCGACCGGGCCTGCCCGCATCGTCATCATGGGATCATTCGGAACAAAAGCATCCGCGCCATAGGGGAACGTGAGCCTATCCTGTTCGGCATCATACAGGGCAACCATACAGCCGCTGCAGCTGAGCAAACCCTGCAGCTCCCGATGCACGCCCGCCAGAAAAGCCGGCAGCGACAAGCTGCTATTGGATAGATTGGCAATGCCAAACAAGGCACGCATCAATTTTTGTGCATGGTGGCGCTCGCCCTGCTCTGCATGCAGACGCAGACGGTTAGCCTCCAGCTCATGCTCAAAGCAGCGCGCCGTCCGTACCAGACGGTAGCGTTCGCAGACATGGCCGAACAATGACGCTATATGCCGCGCCAGACGCAAAAACAGGCTTAATGACTGCCGGTCGTAACGCTGCGCCGGATCAAAAACCTGTACCGTCAATGCGCTGTAGGCCTGAGCGCCGCAGATGAACAAGGGCAGGCAGAGACAAAAGCGGGGCTGGCGTACAAGCGACGGCAGATCTGCTTGTTCGCAAAACGCCAAGATACGGCGCGTATCCAGCAATCTGGGCTTGGCGGCCATGCACACCGCTGTGGCCAGCGCGCCAGCCAGCTCGGCAGGTCGTGCAGCGGAGGCCTTTTGTCCGGACTCTCCCGCTAACGGCACAGGAGACAAATGCAAGAGACCGCCGCTCTCATCGGACAGGGTCAGCACCAGATCACAAGCCGGGACCAATGGTGACAGCAAGCCGGGCAGACGGGCAAGAAAGGCTTCCATACTCTGGACATGACTGGCTAGCGTAGCAATATCCAGCAGGATGCGCTGCTCCAGACGTGATCGTAGCAGCGCCTGCTCCAGTACAGCGCCCTCAAGCCGGCTAAGCAGCAACTGGCCAGCCATCTGGCACCATGGAGACTGCGCCAGATGCACGGCGCCATGCCACAGCAGCATGACACCATAGCGACTGTTCAACGACAGCTCATGCCGCACCGCACCCTCGGGCAGGGAGGCCAGAGCAGAATGAGGAGATAATTTCCCTACGCCGTCGCTGGCCAGACAATGCCAATAGCGTCCTTGCCTGAGCCAGATGGCCGCCGTATCCAGCGGGCCGGCCTGACGCAATAAAGCCAAGGCTTCCCGTGCCCCCTCGATTAGCCGCCCGTTGTTTTCCAGCGCATCCATCATTCGCATTATTCTCGTTATCTATCTGCTGCAGAAGGGTAATACGTCAACAGCCGGCTAAGACCGGCACAGCGCCACCAGTAGCGCCTCAATATCCTGTTCGCTATGAGCAGCCGACAGCGAAATGCGCAGCCTGGCCGTGCCTGCCGCCACCGTAGGCGGGCGTATGGCCGGTACCCACACGCCAGCACGCGCCAGACGCTCGGCCAAGGCAAGCGTTGCACTATTCGTGCCAACCATGAGCGCCTGTATGGCAAAACGGGAAGCCAGCACGGGATAAGGCAAACTGGCCGCCTGTACCCTGGCAATATGCCGCGCCAGACGTTCTCGACGCCAGGCCTCGTCCCGGATCAGACCAACGGCACGGCTGACCGTTACCGCCAGCGCCGGCGGACTGGCGGTAGTGTAGATATACGCACGCGCGCGATTGACCAGCCAGGCACACAACTCGCGACTGCCGGCTACCACAGCACCGGACACGCCTGCCGCCTTGCCCAGCGTCGCCATATAGATGACCCGGGGGTCATGCAGGGCATATTCTGTGAGCGCCCCGCGCCCGCCACCGCTGATGCCGAAACCGTGAGCATCATCGAGAAAAAGCCAGGCATCGTAACGGCGCGCCAGATCGAGCAAAGCCGGCAACGGTGCCTCGTCTCCATCCATGCTGTACACCGCATCGACCACAATCATGCGGGTGCGGGCACGACTGTTCTGCAACAGGCTTTCCAGCTGGGCAAGGTCGTTATGGCGAAAGCGGCGTAAACGCGCCCGCGATAACAAGGCACCATCATTCAGCGAAGCGTGGTTGAGCTTGTCGGCAAACACCTCGTCGCCCCGTCCTAGCAGCGCCGTGATCACCGCCTGATTGGCCAGATAACCACAACCGAACAGCAGCGCATCCGGCGTGCCTATCCAGTCGGCCAGAACCGCCTCGGCTTCCTCATGCGCCGCGCTATGCCCGGTAACCAGGTGCGATGCACCCGCTCCGACACCCCAACGCAGCATGGCTTCGCGCGCGGTGTCGACCAGCGCCGGATGATTGGCCAGCCCCAGATAATCATTGCTGGCAAAAGACAGCGTCTCGCCTCCGTTCAGGCTGACATGCACACCCTGCGGGCTATCCAGTCGCACGCGCTGGCGGTATTGGTGCCGCTGCTGCAACGCTGCCAACTGGGCGGCTAGCTCATGGTGTTGCATAAAAGGATACTCCCCGCACGGCGCCAAATACAATGTAATATCTTATAGCCTATCAATACTCGCCTATCTTATAAACAAAATACCGAAAATCGGCAAGCATCACCGCATCCTGAGGCCTACAGGGCAGACAGATCCAGCTTGTCCATCAGCGCACGATCGGCGGCCACATCCGGGTTACCGGTGGTCAGTAATTTGTCGCCATAGAAGATGGAGTTGGCACCGGCAAGAAAGCATAGCGCCTGCATCGCCTCCGGCATGCCGCGCCGCCCGGCCGACAAGCGGACATAGCTCTTGGGCATGGTCAGGCGCGCGACCGCAATCGCCCGCACGAACTCGGTCCAGTCTATCTCTTCGGCGTCAGCCAGCGGCGTACCGTCCACCTTGACCAGATTATTGATCGGCACCGACTCCGGCTGCGGATCGAGGTTGGCCAGCTGGGCAATCAGGCCGGCGCGGTCCTGGCGCGTCTCGTCCATGCCGACAATGCCGCCACAGCACACATTCAGCCCGGCCTTGCGCACCTTGCCCAGCGTGTCCATACGGTCTTGGTATTCGCGGCTGTGGATAATATCGCCGTACTTGTCGGGGGAGGTATCGAGGTTGTGGTTGTAGTAATCAAGCCCGGCCGCCTTGAGCTGCTCGGCCTGGCCATCGGCCAGCATGCCGAAGGTGGCGCAGGTTTCCAGCCCCAGCGCCTTGACTTCACTCACCATGGCCAGCGTCTTTTGCAGGTCGGCATCCTTGGGACCGCGCCAGGCGGCGCCCATACAGAAACGGCTGGCTCCGTTTTCCCTGGCGATACGGGCGACCTCCACGACCTGCTCGGCACTGAGCATGGGCTGGTTGTCGACCGGCGTTTCGTGATGCACCGATTGCGGACAATAGCCACAGTCCTCCGGACAGCCCCCGGTCTTGATCGATAGCAGGGTAGACAGCTGCACCTTGTTCGAGTCGAAAAACTGGCGATGAACTTCGGCGGCACGAAACACCAGCTCCATAAATGGCAGGGCAAACAAGGCCTCAATCTCTTCGACCTGCCAGAGCGTGCTCTGTGGATGCGGGCTAGCCGGGCGCTGAAAAACAATCGTACTGTGGGTCATGGCGATCAGATCTATCTTGATGGAATCAAGGCATCATCAGCGGGGGCACCCGTGCCGTCAAACTTCATCAGCCATATTATTGACAACTGCCTGCCATTTAAGCAGATCTGTCTGTTTTGTGCCGCAGCCGGCACCCGTCACGGCGTTTGTGCAGCCTGCCTGGCCGATCTTGTCCGCCTGCCGGCCGAAGTCTGTCCGCGCTGCGCCCAAGCCTCGCCCTTTGCCCAGATCTGCGGCCGCTGCCTGCGCCAGCCGCCCGCCTTCGACGCCCTGCACGCCGCCTTGTTATACGACTATCCGCTGGATGGCGTGATACAGGCATTCAAGTACGGCAAACGTCTGGATCTGGCCGGCAGCCTGGCATTTTTGCTGGCCGAACTGGCACCGCCCGCCATCGTGCAGCCGGATCTGGTCGTGGCCGTGCCGCTAGCCGATGCAAGGCGCATGGAGCGCGGCTTCAACCAGAGTCTGGAGCTTGCCCGCGCGTTCGCTGGTAGAATAAACGCCCCGCTTAACAGCACACTATGTGAGCGGATACGCAACACCCCGCCTCAAGCCAGTCTGAACCAGCGCCAGAGGCGGCACAATGTCAGTCATGCTTTTCGTGTAAAACACCGTGTAGACGGGCTTTGCGTCGCCATTGTCGACGATGTCGCCACCAGTGGCGCCACCCTGTCCGAGCTGTCCCTCAGCCTCAAAAAACAGGGGGCAAAACGGGTCGAAGCCTGGGTGCTGGCTAAGGTTTTTTACTCGAAAACTTGACCAACCTTTTGAATTCTTGGAACAATCCAGGTCGCAACGATGTTTACTGTTGTTCTTTACCAGCCGGAAATACCGCCCAACACGGGCAATGTGATCCGTTTATGTGCCAATACCGGTTGCGAATTGCACCTGGTCAAACCGCTGGGTTTTCCCCTTGATGACGCGAAATTGCGCAGGGCCGGACTCGACTATCACGAGTACGCGCGCATGATCGTTCACGAGGATTGGGAAGCCTGCCAGGCAGCCTTGCACGGGCGGCGAATTTTCGCCGCCACCACCAAGGGTGCCACGCGGCACGACCAGGTGGCTTTCGAAGCAAATGATGTGCTGTTGTTCGGCCCCGAGTCGCGCGGTCTGCCGGAAAACCTGCTTGCAGGCTTCCCGACCGAGCGCCGGGTGCGATTGCCAATGCGGCCCGAGTCACGCAGCATGAATCTGTCCAATGCCGTCGCCGTTATGGTGTTCGAGGCGTGGCGGCAGATCGATTTTGCCGGAGGAAGTTAAGATTCGCAGCTAGGCACTCCGCATAAAGGAGCTCCGATGCAATCTGTTCTTCGATGGTTGTGGCTGACAATTGTCAGCCTTGTACTGGTGGCCTGTTCCACCACACAGCCAGCCAACGCCAAACTTCAACCCGTGGCCAAAGCGCCACAAAAAACCAGCAGCAAGGGCGGGGCCTACTTCCAGAACGACGGCCCGGCCAGAATCATCCCGGCCAACCTCAACCTGCTACCCAATGCCGTGCCACAGGATGAACCGCTGATACGTTCGGCCAATCTGCCTTATAGCGCACTGGGCATGCGTTTCCGCCCGGACACCAGCCACGAAGCCTTTCAAACCCGCGGCAAAGCCTCGTGGTATGGCAAGCAGTTCCACGGTCGCAAGACCTCGTCCGGCGAACGCTACGATATGTTCGCCATGACCGGCGCCCATCCGACGCTGCCGATTCCGTCTTACGCCAAGGTGACCAACCTGAAAAACGGCCAGTCGGTGATTGTGCGCATCAATGACCGTGGCCCGTTTCACAAGAACCGGGTAATGGATCTGTCGTATGCGGCAGCACACCAGCTGGGCTATATCAACTCGGGCAGTGCCGACGTACTGGTCGAGCGCGTATTCCCGGCCGGTGACGGCGAACGTATCGCCACCCGTCCGGCCAGACAGCTGGCCAAGTCGGACAAGCCCATCTATCTGCAGCTGGGCTCCTACGCGACCAAGGTCAAGGCTGAGGCACGCATCAAAAAGCTGATGGCCAAGCTGCCGGACCAGCATGACGAGAAGCTGACCATCGTCAAACAGCTGGGCGCTTACCGCGTGCAGATGGGGCCGTTCGAAACCCCGGCGGCGGCGCAAAAAGCCGCCAGCGATACCGCCAACCGGCTCAACACCGGCAAGAAGATCGTCATGACCTGAGCCTTGCCCGTTCAGCCACAAAAAAGCGAAGCCTGAGGCTTCGCTTTTTTCATGCCTGCTGCCGGCTTTGCAAATAGAGACGGATCAGGCGTTCGGTCGAACTGTCGTGTACGCCCGCCACGCCCTGCCCGGTCAGCTCGCCGTGTATGGTGCGCGCCAACTGCTTGCCCAGCTCGACCCCCCACTGGTCGAAACTATTGATTCCCCAGATCGTGCCCTGCACGAAAATCTTGTGCTCGTACAAGGCCACTAATGTGCCCAGATTGCGCGGATTGAGCTGGGCCAGCAGCAAGGTATTGCTCGGGCGGTTGCCGGCAAACACCTTGTGCGGCAGCAAGCGTGCCAGCGCATCCCCCGACAGGCCTTGGGATGCCAGCTCGGCGCGCACTTCATCCGCTGTTTTGCCGCGCATAAAGGCCTCGGCCTGGGCAAAGACATTGGCCAGCAAAATTTCATGGTGACCGGGCAGGCCGGCACGGTTCTCCAGCGTGGCGATCAAATCGATAGGCGAGATATGCGTACCCTGATGCAGCAGCTGGAAAAAGGCATGCTGGCCATTGATGCCGGTCTCGCCCCAGATGATGGGGGCGGTTTCCACCCCGACCGGGCTGCCGTCACGGCACACCTGCTTACCGTTGGACTCCATATCCAGCTGCTGGATAAAGGCCGGCAGGCGATGCAGATATTGGTCATAAGGCGCAATCACATGGCTGCCGCCACCATAGAAATTGATATACCAGACGCCGATCAAGGCCAGCAGCACCGGCATGTTGGCGTTTAGCGGCGCATGGCGAAAGTGTTCATCCATCAGATGGGCACCATCCAGCAGCTCGCCAAAATTTTCCTCGCCCAGATACAGCATGATGGGCAGGCCGATGGCCGACCACAGCGAAAAACGCCCGCCCACCCAGTCCCAGAACTCGAACATATGCGCGGGATCAATGCCGAACTCGGCCACCGCCTGGCGGTTGGTCGACACCGCGACAAAATGCTGCGCCACGGCAGCGGGGTCGCCGGCATGCGCGACAAACCACTCGCGCGCGGTCAGCGCATTGGTCAGCGTCTCCTGCGTGGTAAAGGTCTTGGATGCCACCACGAACAGCGTGGTTTCCACATGCACCTGCCGCAGCGTCTCCTTGAGCTGCGCGCCATCCACATTGGACACGAAATGCATGCGCAAGCGCGGGTGGCCGAAGGGCTTGAGTGCCGAACACACCATCAAAGGTCCCAGATCGGAGCCGCCTATGCCGATATTCACCACATCGGTAATCGGCTGGCGGGTATAGCCCAGCCAGTCGCCACAGCGCACCGCATGGCAAAACCGCCCCATGCGCGAGAGCACCGCATTGACGTCCGGCATCACATCACGCCCATCGACGCAGACAGGGCGATTGCCGCGGTTGCGCAGCGCCACATGCAGCGCCGCACGCTGCTCGGTGGTATTGATCTTGTCGCCACGGAACATGGCGGCAATCTGCTGCGGTACGCCCGCCTGCCGTGCCAGCGTCAGCAGCGCCGCCAGAATCGGGTCATTGATGCGGTTTTTGGAATAGTCGAGGAACAGTCCGCCCACATTCAGCGCATAACGCTCGGCACGCG
>NZ_RJTZ01000077.1:0-16849 GCF_024343515.1 Aquitalea sp. S1-19
GCCCATGCAACACTGCTGCTGCATGCATTTGGCCGCATGAATATGCAAGGTTTTTCATGCGCAGGAGGTTCCGTGCGCCGCCTTTTGTGGCGGGCGCTGGAGGCCGTCGTGCAGTTGCATGTTTTCCGACCCAAGAAGCGGGCGGGCGGGGCGGGGATCCGAGCGCGCGCCACGGGGTAGAGCCGCACAAAGCGGCCGGATTGAACGGGGAGGATCGAGAAGGGGAAGAAAGGCGGCCAGAGCGGCCGCCATCAGGTCAGGCAGTGGCCGCCAGTGCGTAGTCGTCGAAGCGGATAACCTCCTCGCCGACCCAGTCGTTTATCTCGGAGAAGCGCGCCTGCAGTGGCTTGATTTCGTTGACCCAAAAAACCTTGGCAGCCTTTTCGACATCGCCAAAGCCGCCGACATTGCCAGGCATCACCCCAAGCAGCTGAGGGGGGACGCGATGCATGGCTAGCTGGTCATCCCGCGTGATGTTCTTGATGCCGGAAAAGTCGTCCTTGGCCGCCACCTCGCTGACGGGGATCAGCTGGATGCCATCCTTTTTACCGCCGGGCGCGTACATAAACAGGTTGCGGAAGTTGCCGGGGCCTTTGCTGTTCTTCAGCGCGCTGCGCAGTGCGTCAACGTCGCCCTCTTGCTGGACGGTGTCCGTCATGTAGAGAATGAAACCGGCATGACTGCCGTTCTGGAAGTATTTACGGCGGAAAAGCGTGGCGGACTCATTCAGCCATGCGCTATTCAGCGCGGCCAGATACTCGGGCACGCCATACAGCTCTTGGTTAACGTCATGTTCCATCAGGTGATAAACCTCGCCGCGCGGCATCTCAACGTCTTTCATGTAGCCGCCGCAGTACCAGTAGGTATCTGCATCAAGACCGCGGCGCATGTATTTGGCAGGCGCGGGGGCGAGCTCAAGAAGGCCGCCAAGGCGATTGCGCCGGCGCTCAATGTAGGCATTCCCGAAAATCAAGAACTCAAGCGCCAGGCGCGAGAACGCGGAGCGGCTAAGCAGACGGTGCGGTTTGAAGGTGCTGGCCAGCACATTGCGCTTAACGTATAGCGCGGAGCCGTGGTGCACCGAGGCGCGGAACGATTGCGCCAGGCCATCAAGCGAAAGCGGAGGCTCGTACCACTTGCCGCCGACTTCTGCGCAATTGAGGTAATCCAGCAAGCCGCGATTGCTGAGTACCGGCTCGGGGTCGCCAAAAGAAAAGGCCATGGGGGCCGCGCGCGGGGTGACGGTTTCAGTCATTAAAAAAGCTCCAGAAAGCTACTGTTATTCGGGTTGCGGCCTTCAAGCGGCTCATGCTCAAGCGCATGCATAACTGCCCAGGCTAGATCGGCATGGCTGGCCTCTTCGGAGCGCCCGGCCACATAAGTGGCCTGCCTGCCGGATGGGGTGACGGTTTTTTTGATCTGCATGAAGCTGGCGGCGACGTCGGTGTGGCCGGCGTCAAACTCAAGGCGGCCGCGACTGATCACGTCATAGGCCTTGAGAACAAGCCGCACCTTGACATCGACCGAGTAATTGATTGCCTTGGCTGCGGGAAAGAACTGTTTGACCAGCTGATGCACACCCACCCCAAGGCCGGTGGTATCAATGCCGATATGCGTGACGCGGTAGCGGTCACACATCTTGCGGATCGCGTCGGCCTGCGCCTGAAAGTCGATGCCGCGAAACTGGTGGCGCTCAAGAATGCGGAATTTCCCGCCATCCACCAATGGGGGTGAGACCACCGCGCAGCCGGCGCTGTCGCCGGCATTGGCCGGATCGTAGCCTATCCACACCTCGCGCTCGCCAAGCGGCCGCGCCGCAAACGGCTTGTAGTCATCCCAGTCGAAAGAATCGACCATGCAGCGCTGCATCATCGGCATGGTAAAGACCGATTCGCCATCGTCGATAAAGTCGCACATATACAGCTGCTGGAATTCGGACGGGCTGTTTTCACGGCGCAGCTGATCAATGTCAAACAGGGTGCAGCCACCCTTCTCTGCATCCTCGACTGTCACAATTTGCCGCCACTGCCCATCCCCGCACTTCACCCCGCCGGCCAGCGCGCCATGCGAGATATCAAGATTGATATGGTCAGCCTTGGGGCGGCCTTTGTTGTAAAGCTTGCCAGACCAGAACGGGTAAGCGTCATGACTGATGGCGGACGGCGTGGAGAAGTACGTAATGCGCCACTTGGCATGCGAGGCCATGCCGGCTGCGACTTTGCGCAGCTCTTGAAACTTGGGGATCCAGAAGTATTCATCCAGATACAGGTTGCCGTGATACGACTGGGCTGTACGGCTATTGGTGCCGAGGAAAATAAGTTCTGCGCCATTGGGCAAAATGATCGGGTCGCCCCGCAGCTCGACCCCCTCGCCCTTGGCAAAGGCAACAATATAAGACCGGAACTGATGCGCCTGGGCACGGCTGGCAGACAGGAAGATCTGGTTGCGGCCGGTCAGCATGGCGTCAATCAGCGCTTCATGCGCAAAAAAGTACGTCGCGCCGATCTGGCGTGACTTCAGCAAGTTGCGGATGCGGTGTGTCTTGCCGGCCTCGTGCCAGTGCTTCTGATAGCCAAACATGCCATCCAGAAAGCATTCCACCAGCCGCTCTTGCTGCTCATCGCTGATGGCGTTCTTTTCGGCCGCCTTACGCGGGCCGGTGTTGCGGTTCGCCACGCGCGGGTTGAGGTCAGCCTCATTGCCGCCGTGGTTGAATTTATTGACCCGCGCCATGCGCTCCATCTGCCGGCCGAGCAGGTCTATTTCCTTGAAGTCGCGCCCGTCTTTTTGCTCTTTTGTGATGAGCTGCATCAGCCGCGCCTCAAGCGTGGCGTCCACTCGCTCAATGGGCGAGCTGGCGTCCCATTCGTCGCGGCGCTTCCAGCTTTGCAGTGTGGCGGGATTGATGCGCAGCTGCTCGGCAATGCGCTGCAAGCCCCATCCCTGCCAGTACAGGCCACGGGCAATCCGGCGCGGGTCAAGGTCGTGTGAATTTTGCATGCCGCAACCATAGACGCGCGCGCG
Organism: Aquitalea sp. S1-19; assembly: GCF_024343515.1. Taxonomy (NCBI): domain Bacteria; kingdom Pseudomonadati; phylum Pseudomonadota; class Betaproteobacteria; order Neisseriales; family Chromobacteriaceae; genus Aquitalea; species Aquitalea sp. S1-19. The sequence continues at coordinate 3,025 of NZ_RJTZ01000077.1, forward strand.
CGCGACGGTCATGCCGCCGCAGCCCTAGCCAGACGCCAGACAACAAGCCCGAATAGCGCCACGAAGCAAAGGCGGGACAATGACGCATCAACCACGCTAAAGGGCAGGAAATGCCAAGACCGAGCAAGTTTTTCCGGGTCGCCACCGAGGGCGCAACCACCGATGGCCGTTTGATCAATCGCGACTGGCTCACCCAGATGGCCGCCAATTACGACCCGAAGAAATACGGCGCGCGGGTCAATATGGAGCATTTTCGCGGCCTGTACCCGGACAGTGCTTTCCGCGCCTATGGCGACGTGCTGGCGCTGAAGACCGAGGAAATCGACGGCAAGCTGGTGCTGCTGGCGCAGGTGGACCCGACCGAAGACCTGATTACACTGGTCAACGAAAAGCGCCAGAAGGTTTACACATCAATCGAGATTGACCACGACTTCGCCGACACCGGCGCGGCCTATCTGGTCGGGCTCGCTATTACCGACACCCCGGCAAGTCTTGGCACCGAGATGCTGAAATTTTGCGCCGGCGCAGCTGACAACCCGCTCAAGCACCGCAAGCAAAAGCCGGACAACAGCATCAGCGCGGCGGAAGAAGCCGCAATTGAAATCGAAGAAGACAAGCCGGACGCAGGAGAAGGATTTTTTGCCCGCATCAAAGCCATGCTGGGCAAGAAAGACGCCAGCGATACCGACCGATTTAGTGGCATCGAGCAGGCCGTTGAGGCGGTAGCAAATAGCCAGGGCGAGCTGAAAGCGGCAACAGAAGAAAATCTGGGCTTGTACAAGACGCAGCTGGACGAAATGAAAGCGGCAACTGAAAAGCTGGGCGCTCAGCTGGATGACGCCATCCAGAAGCTGGCCGCCAGCCCCGCTACGCCGCCACGCGACATCGCCACCGGCAAGACTGCCCCGTCCGAAACAGACTGCTAAACAGGAGAGCACACCATGCATAAAGAAACACGAATTGCGTTTGCAAAATACGTCGCCAAGATTGCCGAGCTGAACGACATCGAAAGCACGAGTAACAGCTTTACCGTTGTGCCTAGCGTGCAGCAGACGCTGGAAACCCGTGTGCAAGAGACCAGCGAGTTTCTGGGTAAGATCAACATGCCGGGCGTGCGCGAAATGGAAGGCGAAAAGCTGGGCCTTGGCACCACCGGCACGATCGCGGGGCGCATTAAGACCGCCAACAATAACCCGCGCCAGCCGCGCAGCGTGGCGGATATGGCGTCGGGCACCTACAAGTGCGTCAAAACCAACTTCGATACGGCATTCCCGTATGCGCAGCTGGATATGTGGGCCAAGTTCCCGGACTTCCAATCCAAGCTGCGCGACGTGATCGTCAAGCAGCAGGCGCTGGATCGCGTGATGATCGGCTTTAATGGCGTGTCCATTGCCGAAAACACCGACCGAGAAACCAATAAATTGCTGCAAGACGTCAACAAGGGCTGGTTGCAGCAGTATCGCGAAAACGCGCCAGAACGCGTCATGACTGGCGGCGCGACAGCAGGGAAGATCACCGTCGGTGCGACGGGGGACTACAAGAATCTGGATGCGCTGGTTTTCGACGCGGTCAACACACTGGTGCACCCAGCCTACGCGGATGACACCGATCTGGTGGTGATCTGCGGCCGCGACCTGCTGGCGGATAAATACTTCCCGCTGCTCAATAGCGATAACAAGCCATCCGAGATGATGGCGGCCGATCTGGTCGTCAGCCAGAAGCGCATGGGCGGCCTGCAGGCAGTGCGCGCACCGTTCTTCCCTGCTGGCACCATGCTGATTACCAAGCTGTCCAACCTGTCGCTGTACTGGCAGGAAGGCGCGCGCCGCCGCAACGTGGTTGAAGAGTCGCAGTTTGACCGCATCGCCAACTACGAAAGCTCCAACGACGCCTACGTCGTCGAGGTGTACGACGCGGGCTGCCTGGTCGAAAACATCGAGATGCAGTGATATGGCCAGCCCCGCACAGCGTCACATGATGCGGGCAACAGCCGCCAAGGTTTCAGCCTTGGCGGCTTTTGATAACCCGCTAAAAAATGCGTCAGGCTACGAGCTGATGCTTGCCCGCCTCGCAGGCGACAAGCGCCGGCTAAAGGCCATCCAGTCGATTGAAGCCAAGTGCGCACTCAAGCGCGAGCTGCTGCCGGAATACGCGCCGTGGGTCGAGGGCGTCATCAGCGCAGGCAGCGGCGCGCAAGACGACGTGTTTATGAGCGTACTGGTCTGGACCATCGACGCCGGCGACTACATGGGCTCCATCCCCATGGCACGCTACGCGCTACAGCACAAGCTCACCCTGCCCGATCAATACCAGCGCACGACCGCCACATTGCTGGCCGAAGAAACGGCAGATGCAGGTATTCGCGCCCACGACGCCAGCGTGCCGATGGACCTTGCCAGCTTGATCCAGATGCACGCCATGACTGAGGGCGAGGACATGCCGGACGAGGTGCGCGCCAAGCTGCTAAAGGCCATCGGCTATGGCTTGCGGGCGGATGGCAAGCCGGACGAAGCCTGCGCCGCGCTCAAGCGAGCCTTGCAGCTGCATGACAAGTGCGGCGTCAAGAAAGATATCGAGCGACTGGAGCGCGAACTCAAGAACTTAGCGGCCGGCAAGGCCAGTCGCTGACACCGGGCGAACCCCGCACCACCGGACGGCTCGGGGCGGCGACTGGCAGAAATGCCAAATCAAGGCCCCGACCACCGTCCCGCACAAGGAGCGCGCATGTTTGTAGCAGTAGAGCCAAACCCAAGCGATGACGACGAGCGCCCAATCAGTAACGCAGCATTCTGGCCGGACATCGACCCGACGCAGGCGCGGGCCGCGCTGCGCATCGATGGCACGATCACGCCTGTCCGTTTGCGGCATGCGCTGATCGAGGCGATGGCCAGCACCAATAGCGATTTGGCGGCATGGCGCAAGCGCATGCAGGCGGATGGCTATGCCGGATTGTCTGACGTGCCGGCCGACGCGATAGACGGCGGAAGCGTGCACTTATCCAGCTATCGGCGCGCGGTCTACTGCGAAGCCAAGGCCAATCTGCTGGAGCGCTATCGGGATTTTGACGCGACCGGAGAAGGCCAGCGCAGAGCGGACGCCATCGAAAGCCCGATCGACGATCTGCGCCGTGATGCGCGTTGGGCATGCCGTGCCATCACCGGCGAAGGGCGAACCAGCGTGGAGCTGATCTGATGCAGATCATCGCACACCAGGGTGACAGCGTAGACGCCATCTGCCACCGCCACTACGGCTACACGGCAGGCATCGTCGAGGCCGTATTTATGGCGAATCCGGGATTGGCCGATCATGGCGCCATCTTGCCGCACGGCACGCCCGTGACCATGCCGGAAACACCACTATCAAAACCAGCCAGCGGGCTGATCAATATTTGGGATTAAGCAATGGCAGAACCTGTTAGCAGTACCGCCGTCACCGGCTCCGTGTTTTCGGTGGCGATATTGTCCATGTTTCCGGGAATGGAAGCCGCCGTTGTGCTGGGGGCCTTTGCCGGGGCGGTCGTATTTGTCCTATCCAGCTCGGACCTAAGCATCGCGGCCAAAGCGGCATCATTTATCGTGTCGTTTATCGCGGGCTGCATTGGCGCGGCCTTTATGGCAGGGCTGATTGCATCGCTGACGCCGCAGCCGGTGCAAGTGTCTGAGGGCGTGGGTGCGCTACTGGCTGCCAGCCTCGCCGTCAAGCTTTTGCTATGGCTGATCCGCAAGGCAGACAACCCGGAAGACCTGATCGGAAGGGGGCGCAAATGATGGGCTACCTGCTAAGCCTTGACGCGGCCCTCTGCGCGCTGATCGCCATGCGCCTGATCATGTTCAGGGCAAAGGCCGGCAACCATAAGCCGCGCGCCAGTGCGCTGGCCTACGTGCTGATCGTGGCGGCCGGATCCATCCCGCTGTTGCTGGCATTCGGGCAGAGCATCGCCATTGTCCGCGTCGTGCTGGATGGCGCGCTGTGCATGGCGGTGTTTTCAGTGCGCGGCAACGTGATCGAGTTGTTTAGACGATCAGGGCAAGCCGAGGGGCGCGCGGCCGCGTGGCTGGGGAGGCGGTCATGGTTATAAAGATCGGCGGGAAAGGGGCGGAAGTCGTTGCGCTGCAGGCCAGCCTGAACCGCGCAGGGTTTGCGGTCGAGGCAGACGGCTGGTTTGGCGAGCGCACTCGCGAGGCGGTGCGCGCATTCCAGCGCTCGAAAGGGCTGGCCGCAGACGGCATCGCCGGGCGCGCAACACTGCGCACGCTGGAAGGCTGCAAAGATGATGTCGCATTGAGCGAAGACGACATAGAAGCGGCCGCCCACCTGCTGGACGTGGACGCAGCAGCGATAAGGGCGGTCGTGGAAGTCGAATCGCGGGGCGCAGGGTTTGACGAAAACAGCGAGCCGGCTGTGTTATTTGAGCGCCATGTATTCCACCGCAACCTGCCAAAAGAGGCTGCTACTGCATTGGCAGCCAGCCACCCGGAGCTATGCAGCGCGAAGCGTGGCGGCTATCAGGGTGGCAAGGCCGAGATGGCGCGCATCAGGCGGGCGGCGAAGCTGTGCGGCGATGCAGGAATCGCTTGGGAGTCGGCAAGCTGGGGGCTGTTTCAGATCATGGGTTACCACTGGCGGGCGATGGGTTACGCCAGCGCGGACGATTTTGTTAACGCCATGTGGAAGAGCGAGGGCGAGCAGCTGCAAGCGTTCGTGCGATTCGTGAAGATCAACCCGTCGATATGGCGGGCGCTGAAAGATCGCAACTGGAAGGCGTTTGCCCGCCACTACAACGGGCCGGCCTACGCGGAAAACCTGTACGACGTGAAGCTGGCCCGCGCTTATGCCAGGCATGAGAGGGGGCGCGCATGATACGAAATACAGCCATCGCCGGCCTGTTTTTGATGTGCGCCGTCAGCACGCTGGGCGCGATCAGCGCCAGGGAAAAGATGGCGCTATCGCAGCAACGGCTGGGCGATGCCATTACGCAGCGAGATCTGGCGCGAACCGAGACAGAAGTCATGCGCAAGGCCGCCGCAGCACAAGAGGCCGAGCGGATGGCGCTGATTGCGCGCATCGATGCCATCAGCCAAAAAAAGACGGCGCGCGCCGTCAAACTTGAAAGGGTGCAACGTGAAGACAGGAAAACTGCGGACTGGGCTGATGCTCGCCTGCCTGCTGACATTGCCAGCGTGCTCGACTACCGTGCCGCCGCAGATTAGCGTCAGCGCCTGCCCTGTCGTCACCCGTTGCATCTTGCCGCCGACAGCGCCAACGACAAACGGGGCGCTGGCAGCCAGCCTGATAGAAAACCGCGCCGCATTGGAGCGCTGCGCGGCCGAAGTCGACGCCATTGCCAACATAAAGGGCCAGCCATGACCGATATGTTTGACCGGGCGCAAGAACTGGAAGAGGCGCAGCGCATGCGAGCGCTACAGGCACAAGCGCTGCGCGGCAACGCGGGCAGCGCCTCGCTGCTGCAGTGCCAGGACTGCGGAGAGGACATCCCGGAGGCGCGCCGCCGCGCAGTAGCCGGATGCCGTCGCTGCGTCGATTGCCAGTCAGCCATGGAGGCCGCCAGATGAACAAGCCCGCCAGTCTGCGCGCCGCGCTGAGCGCCTACGTGCCCAGCCTGAAAAAACACCCTGATCGGCTGCATGTGTTTATCGATGAGGGCAGCATTGCCAGCACCATGGGTGGCGAGTCGCTCAGCTTCGAGTACCGCTACACCTGCAATATCATCGTCACGGACTACGCCGGACACAGCGACGCGCTGATCATCCCGATGCTGGCATGGCTACGCGAAAACCAGCCGGAGTTGCTGCTAAATCGCGAGCGCATGGCGGACGGGTTTAGATTTGAGGCCGATATTTTAAACAATGGCGGCTGCGATCTATCCATCAAGCTGGCGCTGACAGAGCGAGTGGGCGTAAAAGAATCAGCCGGAAGAGTCGAGGCCACCCATTACGGCGAGCCTGCGCTAGATCCGCATGCCGGCATAGACTGGGCGCTATACATCCAGGGCAAGCCTGCCGACGAGTGGGCGGGGGTAATTGATGGCTGAGCTGGAGCACGCCGAGCAAGCATTTGCCGCGCTTATCGCCAATCTGTCGCCTGCCAGCCGCAAAGAGCTGGCGAGCGACATGGCCAAGCGCTTGCGGCAAAGCCAGCAGCAGCGCATCGCCGCCCAGCAAAACCCTGACGGCAGCGCCTACGCGCCACGCCTGCCGCAGTTGCGCAAAAAAGGCGGGCGCATCAAGCGCCAGATGTTTAACAAGTTGCGCACGGCCAAGTACCTGAAGGCCAAAGCTAGCGCGTCCGGTGCGATTGTTGAATTTACCGGCAATGTAAAGCGCATCGCCCGCGTACACCAGTACGGGCTGCGTGACCGCGTCGGAAAGGGTGGGCCAGAGGTGCAATATCAGCGGCGCGAGCTGCTGGGGATGAGCGACGAAGACCTGCGCATGATTGAAGATATGGTGCTGGGTGCGCTCGCAAAGTAAGCCGCGCCCTACCCCGTTGCCAGACAACGAGCAAGACAAGCCAAAAATGCACCATGCCGCCAGACTTGGCGCATGGACATCACCGACATTATCCGCCGCATAGAAAACATGATTCGCCTGGGCAGCATCGCCGAGGTTGATCTGGCTGCCGTGCGCGTGCGCGTCGCCAGTGGCGGCATCGTGACGGGCTGGCTGCCGTGGATGCATGCCAGAGCAGGCGCCACCGCAGACTGGGACCCGCCAACCGTGGGCGAGCAGGTCATTATCCTGAGCCCATCGGGTGACACCGCTGTCGGCATCGTCATGACTGGCATCAATTCGAAAGCCAACCCTGCCCCATCGGCAAGTGGCGACCAGTGCCTGCGCGCCTACCCGGACGGCGCGCGCATTACCTACGACCACAAGACCGGCGCGCTATCTGCGACAGGCGTCAAAACAGCACGTATCGAAGCATCGGAGTCATGCACCGTGGATTGCCCGAGCAGCACATTCACCGGCGATGTTGAAGTGATGGGCGCCATGACCGTAAGCGGCTTGCTGACCTACAAGTCAGGCATGAGCGGGCAAGGCGGATCGACGCGAAGCGGCGGAACCGTCATCCGGGGCCCAATAAACCACGAAGGCGACTTTACCAATAACGGCAGCCTCAGCAGCAACGGAATTAACCTGTCTGAGCACGCCCACCCGGGCGACTCGGGCGGAACAACGGGAGCGCCGCAATGAGCGCGCTATATATCGGACTATCCGCAGCCTCCGGAACTCAGATCAGCGACATTGACCACATCCGCCAGAGCATCGCCAAGATTCTCACCACGCCTATCGGCAGCCGCGTGATGCGTCGCGACTTCGGCAGTCTGATCCCGCAGCTGATAGACCAGCCGTTTGATGGCAAGACACGCATGCGGCTGATGGCAGCGTCCGTCATGGCCATTGCCAGATGGGAGCCACGCGCGAAGGTGGCGCGGGTTGACGTGCAGGCCACGCAAGACGGACGCGCAGTCGTCAGCATGGAGATCGTGACGGGAGAGTCGGGAATATCAAGCGCAGCATCAGTAACCATAGGTGGCGCACGATGACAATTGACCTGACCAAGCTGCCGCCGCCGAGTGTTGTCGAGCAGATCGACTACGAACTGCTGCTGTCGGAGAGAAAGGGCCGGCTGCTAGACGCGGTGCCGGCCGAAATGCGAGGCGCAATAGAAGCAACGCTCGCCATTGAGAGTGAGCCGCTGACCATGCTGCTGCAAGAATCAGCCTACACGGAGTTCGTGCTACGCATGCGCATCAACGATGCCGCCAAGTCCACCATGTTGGCTTACGCCGTCGGCGCTGACCTTGACCACTTGTGCGCACTGCTGGGCGTCGCGCGCCTGCAGGTTTCGCCAGCCAACCCGGACGCTACGCCGCCTACCGAGGCGGTGATGGAGAGCGATGAGCGCTTGCGCTACCGCGCCCAGATGTCGCTGGAGGGGCTTTCCACCGCCGGCAGTATCGACGCCTACCGCTTCCACGCGCTATCCGCTGACGCGGGTATTGCAGATGCGGCCGTCGACAGCCCGGCGCCAGGGGTAGTGCGTGTTGCCATTCTTGGCGACGCTGCCGTGGCGACACCTGCACAAGTGGCGGCCGTCGCCACGGCGCTGAACGCCAAGCGGGTGCGCCCGCTGACCGACACCGTAAGGGTCGAAGCAGCGCGGGTGGTGACCTACTCGCTACGCGCGACCGTCAACATTGCCGACGGCCCTGACCGCGACATAGTGCTAGCCGACATCAAACAGCGCGCCGCGCAGACCGCCCGCGACTACCGTGCCATCGGGCGCGGGGTGCCGCGTTCCGCACTTTATGCCGCGCTACATGGCGCAGGGGTAATGGGCGTTAGTTTGGCGTCACCAGTAGCCGACCTGCCGGCAGACCCGCTGGCCGCGTACCAGATGAGCAGTATCGAGATCGGGGCATCAGCATGAGCGCCAAGCTACTGCCGCCCAACCGCACGCAACTAGAGGCGGCCATTGCCGACGCCACCGCATTTACCGCAGACCCGTCCGCTATCGCCAAGCTGTGGTCGGCAGACGACTGTCCGGCCGCGTTACTGCCGTGGCTGGCCTGGGCGTTGTCAGTCGACGGCTGGGAGCTGGCAGACACCGAGGCAGAGCGCCGCGCACTCATCAAGACATCTATCGACCTGCACCGCCACAAGGGCACGGTGTGGGCGGTGGAAGAAGCGATCAAGGCCGCAGGATACGCAGATGCGCAGATCATCGAGGGGCTGCCGCAACGCCGGCACGACGGCGCGGGCGGTTACGCAGGAGCGGACTCTTACGCCAGTGGGCAATGGGCAGTGTTTCGTCTGTTACTGGACATTGGCGAAGGCCGACCGATCAGCGCGGCCGAGGCCGCGCGCGTGCGCCAGGCGGTCGAGCGGTGGAAGCCCGCCCGCGCACATCTGCGCGACCTGCTGTATCGCGCCAGTGCTGCGGACGCCCAGCACATCACGGACGCCGCCGGCGCGCTGAACGTGGCTCTGCAGCATGAGGACGTTGGCGTGTTTGGCCGACGCTACAACGGGGCGCTGCGTCACGATCAGGCCGCGCGACACATCGCAGACGGACGCCACCGCCACGACGGCGCCATTCGTCACACGCTGTGGCATATCACCGGCGCCGGACATGACCAGCACGCCGAGATAAGCGCGTTATCGGTGCGACTGGAAGATGACGACCGCGCTGCCATCGTGCTGCGCCACGATGCGGCCGTGAGGGCTGATGGGCGCCTGCGTCACGGCGCAGACATGCCGTCGGCAATAGACATCGACATGCAGGTGCGCGTTAGCCGCCACCTGTCCTACAACGGCCGCCACCGACACGGCACCGCCCGCCATGATGGAACACGCCGCTTCGACGCTGCGGTGCGGCATGCAGCGGCAATCCATTACGCGGGGGTATCCCGCACCACCTTGGAGGCATAAATGCACATCACTGATAAAAGCACCGGCCCGCGCGGCGATTTCGAGCTGCGCGTCTATCGCGCCGGCGAGCTGGTGGAGGCCTTCGTTGAGCGCAATCTGGTGGTAGACAAGGCTCGAGATTCGCACGCCAGGCTGATCGGCGGCGACGGCGCCGGCAAGCAGGTCAACCGCATCGCGTTCGGCACCAACGGCGCAGGACCTTACCCGGCGGACACCGCCATCAGCGCCGCGTACACCAAGGCGCTGTCCGGTCATAGCTACCCAGCCGGCAATCAGGTGCGCTTTGACTGGGCGCTGTCGACCGCAGAGGCCAATGGCAAGCAGATCCGCGAGTTTGGGCTGATCTGCGCAGACGGCACGCTCTATGCGCGCAAGACCCGCGCCGCCATCGAAAAAACGGACGACATGAGCCTGGAAGGCTCGTGGACCATCACCTTTTAACCCGGAGACAATATGGCAAACCTGACCGAATCCGATAGCTGGCAGGAAGGCGTCTATCGCATCGAGACAACCGATCCGGTGCTCGGTGGCGAAGACGGCATCAGCAACGTGCAGGCCAAGCAACTGGCCAACCGCACCCGCTACCTGAAAAAATTCGCCGACGAAGTCGCCAGCGCCCGTGGCAACCAGCCCAGCCTGAAAGCGCGGCTGGACGGCTACGACGCCTTCGCGCCCGAGTCGCAAGTCGGCATCATCGCCGGCATGCAGATGGCGATGCAGTTGGCGGCGCAGTCTGCCCGCGCACTGCAAGAGTGGGCGCGTACCCGCACCATCTCCGGCCGCGTCGTGCTTAAGAACAAGTCAGTCATCACCGGCTTTGCGCTGACCAAATCCGACATCCGCGCCCTGCACTTGTCTGCCAGCGGAACAGTTGGTGCCGGCGTCAGCCGCGCGGCGCTGGATGGCGGCATTGTCGCGATGGCGGACGATGACTATCACGTATCCGTCCCGACAAACCCGACGGATGTGCAGGTCACTCTCTACGCGTATCTGTCCAAGGTCGGCGCTGATTACAAAGTCAGTGTCGGCGATGTCGTGCCAGACACTGCACTGACACTGTACCGGCTGACGCTACCCGCCGGCGACACCGGCGGCAGCTTGTCACTAGTATCGCTGACGGATCTGCGCCCGATTCAGGCGCTGAACAGCTGGTTTGCCAATAACCGGCCATCGGTTTACGTGCCGCTGCCATTTTCGCTGCCCGCTGCCGACTACGCGGTGCACTTTGAAATTGAGAGCGCCACCAACGTCAACGCGGTTGGCCAGCTGTCGCTGGCATCCCGCGCCCGCAATGGCTTTGCCGTGCAGATGGAGGGCAGCGCCGACAACGTGGTGTTGCGCTACACCGTTTCCAACCCGAACTATCAGTAAAGGCCGACACATGGAAATCCAGATTGTGACGCCAGGCGAGACGCTGGGCTACGCGTTGACAGGAAGCCTCCTGACCTTGGCGCTGAATGATGCCGAGCTGACGACTGATCTGGCTGCAGAGCAGGCGGACACGACGCGCCAGATCGAGATCCGCACAGATGGCACCAGCCTGTCGCGCACCGATGGCGATACCTACGCCGCACTGATCACGATACCGCCACGCCGCTACAGGGCAGGCATCGCCGTGACCAAGCCCGCCGACGGCGGGGGCGAGACCGAACAGACGCCCACACCGGTGGCGCTGCCGCTGGATGGAAACGCCATCACCCTGCAGCTGTGGGGCATGAACATCAACACCAATCAACGCGAGGCCTGATATGAGCATTGTTATTTCTGTAACCGACAGCCTGCGCCAGTCCGTCGAAGCCGCCACCGGCGGCAAGAATACCGTGCTGTACGACAGCAAGGGCTACCCGTCCATCATGGCGGTGATTCCTAAGTTCAACGTGCAGGACATCGACGCCAGCCTGGGCACCGGCGTTCACCCGGCCTTTGTGGTGGGTGGCGTTGAAAAGAGCGAGATCTTCGTCGGCAAGTTTCTGGCGACAACTCACGACGGTGTGGCTCTGTCACTGCCGGGCATGAATCCTGCGCGTAGCATCAACTACGACGGCGCCCACGCTCTGTGCCGTGCCAAGGGCGCCGGCTGGCACTTGATGACGAATGCAGAGTGGGCAGCCGTCGCCCTGTGGTGTTACAAAAACGGCTTTCAGCCGCGCGGCAATAACAACTACGGCCGCGACAGCGCGCAGACGTATGAAACTGGGCGCCGCGTCAGTGGTGGCAACCCAGGCGACGCCACCGGTGACGGCGCAACCCTGACTGGCTCGGGGCCGGTGTCGTGGTCGCATGACAATAGCGCAGCCGGTATCTGCGATCTGAACGGCAACGTGTGGGAATGGCAGGCAGGTCTGCGCGTCAACAACGGCGAGATCAACGTCATCCCGTACAACGATGCCGCGCTCGACAACGCCGATCACAGCGCCGCATCGGCCGCGTGGAAGGCCATTGATGGCGCATCGGGCGCCTACGCCGCAGCAGGCGCTGCCAATGCCGTGAAGTTCAAGCTGGCCGGCACGACCAACTACGGCCTGGTGCGCGCCTCGGGTGCAAGCTTTGAGGGCATGACCAACCCGGGCGCCGTGCCTGTTGGCGCGACAGCGCTGGCGCTGGCCAAACAGCTGGGCCTGTACCCCATCGCCAGCACGGGCTTGGGCGGTGACGGATTCTGGCTGAACGACACTGTCGAGGCGCTCCCGATCCGTGGCGGCGTTTGGAACAACGCCGCGACGACAGGCGTGTTCGCGCTCGACTGCCGCAACCCGCGCACGAACGTGAACAGCAACATCGGGTTCCGCCCCGCTCTTGAGGAAAGCCAGAAGCGGCCAGCCTACGGGCTTGCCGCCAGTGCGCCATCAAAAGGACGCGACATCCTCGCCTATTGGCGAAACATTAAACAAACCGTGCTGGTGAGTAGCAAAACGAAAGTCAGCACGCCCCCATGCCAAAAACTTATAACAACCTATTCCCGCAAATTTACGATTTCGAAAACCTGTATCAGGCCTACCGGAGAGCCCGCGCCGGCAAGCGAAACCGGCTTGAGGTGCTGCGCTTCGAGCAGGATCTGGAAGGCAACCTGATCCAGCTGCAAAATGAACTGATCTGGGGCATGTACCGGACAGGCCAGTACCGGCTATTTGACGTGTTCGAGCCCAAGCACCGTGTGGTGGCTGCGTTGCCGTTTCGCGACCGCGTCGTGCAGCACGCCATCGTCGGGGTGATAGAGCCGATATGGGAAGCACGTTTCCATTTTGATAGCTACGCCTGCCGCCCAGGCAAAGGCACTCACGCTGGCGCAGATCGGGCGCAGGATTTTTTGCGCCGCGTGCAAAGACAGCACGGACGCGTGTATGCGCTCAAGGCCGACATCGGCAAGTTCTTCGCCAGCATCGATCACGGCATCATCAAGCAGCTGATCCGCCGGCGCATCACCTGCGCGCCGACACTGGCGCTACTGGACGCCATCATAGATAGCACCGCAGAGAGCGGGCTGGCGCCAGTTGGCTTGCCGATCGGCAACCTGACAAGCCAGTTGTGCGCCAATATCTATCTGCATGAGCTAGACGATTACGCCAAGCACGCGCTGGGCGAGCGGCACTACTGCCGCTACATGGACGACTTCATCATCGTCCACCACGACAAGCAGCACCTGCATCGCGCCAGGGCGCGCATCGAGGACTGGCTGTGGCGCGAGCTACGCCTAAAGACCAACCACAAGACACAAGTTTTCCCGGTCGCCGTGCGCAATGGCCGCGCGCTGGATTTTTTGGGTTACCGGATCTACCCGACGCACCGACGATTGCGGGTGGACAGCATCAAGCGCATCAAGACCAAGCTGAGAAAGTTTAAGCGGCAATACGCGGCTGGCGAAATCAGCCTAAACGACATCACGCCCAGCATCAAAAGCTGGGTCGCCCATGCTAGCCATGCGCAGACGTTTGGGTTGCGGGCATCGGTGCTTGGCGCGTTCAAGCTAACAAGCCGAGCGGCTTAGCTCATATCGCAGCGTAGCGGACATGCTGCGCAGCAGTAGCGCAAGGCCGGCGTCTGAATTGGACGCGGCGGCATCAAGGCTGTCGCAAACATTGGCTAGCGTGTCGCGGGGGGTGCTGCCGATCATCGGATTGATTTGCATGGCGGTAGAGCGAGGGATGGATTGCATGGGGCCTCCGTGGGAAAGAGGCGAATTATGATTGCACGCACTCTCGCAAGCATCGGCGCATGCGCCAATGTCAAAAACCAAGCAAACGTGATAGCAACTCGGTGCGGTTGCGGGTGAATAGCTTCTGGCTCATCGACTCAAGATGGGCGCGAATCGTGCGAGGGCTGATGTCAAGCTGCGCAGCCATTGCGCCATTCGAAAGCCCGCATTCAAGCAG
>NZ_RJTZ01000078.1:0-16583 GCF_024343515.1 Aquitalea sp. S1-19
CTGTGGCCAGAAGAGTCCCTGGTTGAAGAGTGCAAGAAAATTGCCGCTCAAACCGGCGCGCGTCTGGTGCTGACCGATGATCCTAAGGCTGCGGTTGAAGGCGTTGACTTCATCCACACCGACGTTTGGGTTTCCATGGGCGAGCCAAAAGAAGTTTGGGCCGAGCGTATTGCCCTGCTGTCCCCATTCCAGGTGAACGCCGAACTGATGGCTGCTGCCAAGAACCCGGCTGTTAAGTTCCTGCATTGCCTGCCAGCTTTCCACAACAGCGAAACCGTTGTAGGTGCTGAAGTGGCTGCTGTGTATCCGCAATTCGCCAACGGTATCGAAGTGACCGAAGACGTGTTCGAAAGCCACGCTAACGTCGCCTTCGAGCAGGCGGAAAACCGCATGCACACCATCAAGGCCATCATGGTTTCGACCCTGGGCAACCAGTAAGCTTGAAGCCTGATATCCGGCACAAGCCGGATACTTGAGCCGGCGCGACATGGTCGCGCCGTGAAATGGCCGGCAGCACCTTGCAGGTGTGGTCGGCCATTGTTCCTTGTGAAGCGGTTAATGCCGCTCTTGCTGATGATTTCACTGCATAGCCCGTCGGGCTGTGTGGCTAAAGGATAGAAAATGCGCGTAGTAGTAGCTCTGGGCGGTAACGCCCTGCAAAAGCGTGGCGAAGCCATGACCGCCGACAACCAGCGTGCCAACGTAAAAGTAGCGGCACAACAGCTGGCTGCCGTGACCCGTCTGGGCCACAACCTGGTGATGTGCCACGGTAACGGCCCGCAAGTGGGTCTGCTGGGTCTGCAGAACGATGCTTACGCCCGTCACGTTGATGCTTCGGTGACCCCGTATCCGCTGGATGTACTGGGTGCGCAGACCGAAGGCATGATCGGTTACATGATCGAGCAGGAAATGGGTAACGAACTGCCAGTTGAAGTGCCGTTCGCTACCATCCTGACCCAGACCGAAGTTGATGCTAACGACCCTGCTTTTGCCAACCCGACCAAATTTGTCGGCCCGGTTTACAGCAAGGAAGAAGCTGAAAAACTGGCTGCAGAAAAGGGCTGGACCGTAAAGGCTGACGGCGAATACTTCCGCCGCGTCGTACCGTCCCCTAAGCCTAAGCGTATTTTCGAAATGCGTCCTATCAAGTGGATGATCGAAAAAGGCGCCGTCGTGATCGCTGCCGGCGGCGGTGGTATTCCGACCATGTACCAGGGCGACAAGCTGGTCGGCGTGGAAGCCGTGATCGACAAGGATCTGACCTCCGCCCTGCTGGCGCGCGAAGTGGATGCTGACTACTTCGTGATCGCGACCGACGTGTCCACCGTATTCGTAGGCTGGGGCACGCCAGAAGCGAAAGCCATCAAGCACGCACATCCGGACGAAATGGAAAAGCTGGGCTTTGCTGCCGGCTCCATGGGCCCGAAAGTGGAAGCGGCTTGCGAATTCGCCCGTCTGACCGGCAAGAAAGCCGTCATCGGCGCGCTGCAGGATATCGAGAAGATCGTTAAAGGCGAAGCCGGTACCGTGATCTCGACCGAAAAAGAAGGTATCGAGTGGTACTAAGCCGTTAGGCTGGGTTCACCAAACAAAAAGGCTGCCTCAGGGCAGCCTTTTTGTCGTATGCAGCCGACAGAAAAAACCGCAGCACGAGGCTGCGGTTTTCGCTGCGGGAAAGAGCTTTAAATCCCGCCAAATGAGCACACGGTAAACAGCGACAGGCCGTCGTCGCGCACCAGTTTGGCGCCGCCAAGTTCGGGCAGTTCGATAATCGCTGCCGCCTCGACTACTTCTGCTCCCAGCTTTTGCAGCAGATGGTAGCCAGCCATCATAGTGCCGCCGGTGGCGACCAGATCGTCGATCAGCAGGACGCGATCGCCAGGCTTGCAGGCATCGGTGTGCATTTCTACGGTGGCGTTGCCATATTCCAGTTCGTACTCTTCCGCTACCGTGGTGAAAGGCAGCTTACCTTTTTTGCGGATCGGAATGAAGCCGACATTGAGCTCGTAAGCCAGTACCGAGCCGATAATAAAGCCGCGCGCATCCAGACCTGCAACCAGATCTATTTTCTGATCCATATAGCGATGGACGAAGATGTCGATCAGCATGCGGAAGGTCTTGGGGTTTTGCAGCAGCGGGGTGATGTCGCGGAACATCACGCCATCGTGCGGCCAGTTGGGAACGGCGCGAATCCAGCCCTTGAGGTAGCTCGCGTAGTCGATATTGCTGAGGTTGTCCATGATGCGGTCCGTACAAGGGTTACCCGCCATTGTACAAGTTTGTGGACGGGTATGCACAAGGGGCGCTCGAGGCGCCCCTTGTTGATGGAAGATAGCTGGCAGCTTAGTGGAAAAAGGCCAGTTTGAAAATCCACATGGCGGTAATGACCAATACCGCCGGGCTCAGGTCCTTGGCGCGGCCAGCTAGCAGCTTGATGGCGGTAAAGCTGATAAAGCCAAAGGCAATGCCGTCTGCGATGGAGAAGGTGAAAGGCATGGCCAGTGCAGTCATGACGGCGGGGGCCGCCTCAGTCAGGTCTTCCCACTTGATCTCGGCCAGACCGCGCGTCATCAGTACCGCTACATAGCAAAGTGCGGGTGCGGTTGCATACGCCGGCACGGTCTTGGCCAGCGGCGACAGCCACAGGCAAGCCAGAAACAGCAAGGCAACGGTGAGCGAAGTCAGGCCGGTGCGGCCACCCACCGCGGTACCTGCAGCCGATTCGACATAGGCAGTGGTGGAAGAGGTGCCCATAGCCGCGCCGGCGGTGATGGCGATCGAGTCAGCCAATAGGGCGCGCTTGAGGCGAGGCAGTTTGCCGTCCTTGTCCAGCAGGCCGGCACGGTGCGAAACGCCAACCAGGGTGCCGGTGGTGTCAAACAGGTCGACAAAGAAAAAGACGAAGATCACGCCCAGCAAACCTGCATTGAGCGCGCCCTGAATGTCCATGGCCATCCAGGTGGGCGCCAGGCTTGGCACCGGCGCAAAAATGCCTTCGAAGGTCGACAGTCCCAGCGTAATAGAGAGTGTGGTGATCAGAATAATGCTCAGGATGATGGCGCCGGGTACCTTGCGGTATTCGAGGGCCACGATCATGAAAAAGCCGAGAATAGCCAAGAGAGTGGTCGGGTTGTGGATATCTCCCAACGTGATCAGCGTCGCAGGGTGAGAGGCAATCACGCCTGCGTTTTTCAGGCCGATAATTGCCAGAAACATGCCGACGCCGGCAGAAATGCCGAATTTGAGCGATTGCGGAATGGCATTGACCATCGCCTCGCGCACCTTGAACAGGCTGACGGCGAGAAAGACCAGACCGGACAGGAACACGGCGCCTAGCGCGGTTTCCCATGAAACGCCCATGCCTTGCACCACGGTGAAGGTAAAGTAGGCATTCAGCCCCATGCCTGGTGCCAGTGCAATCGGGTAGTTTGCAACCAGCGCCATGATACTGGTGCCCAGCGCAGCGGCCAGACACGTGGCGACAAAGACGGCATTGATATCCATGCCGGTTGCCGACAGGATGGCGGGGTTGACCAGAACGATGTAGGCCATGGTCAGGAAGGTGGTAATCCCGGCGATGACTTCCGTTTTGACCGTGGTTCCATGTTCTTTAAGTTTGAACAGGCTCTCTAGAACTTGCATGTCGTGCACCCTCGGCGGCATTTCAGTTTTTTATGAGTTGGCTATTTTATACGATTTATCATTAGGAGAGTGCGGGAGTTCCAAGTGCTTCTCTTTAAAGATGCCCCTCTCTTGTGGTAACCTGAAATATTAGTCCAAGTTTACAGAGAGCCAGCCCATGAGCATGTCGACCGGTAGCATCTTTATCGTGGTAGCGCCGTCCGGTGCCGGCAAGACTTCACTGGTGGCGGCATTGCTCAAGGCTGCACCCGATGTCGAACTCTCGGTCTCTTTTACTACGCGGGCGCCGCGCGCCGGCGAGATCGACGGTCAGCATTATCATTTTGTGTCGCGTGACGCATTCGAAGCGATGATTGCTGCCGGTGATTTTCTCGAGTACGCCGAGGTGTACGGCAATTACTACGGTACCAGCGTGCGCTGGATCCGCGAGCGCACGGCCGCCGGTCACGACATTCTGCTGGAAATCGACTGGCAGGGTGCGCGTCAGGTGCGCGAGATATTCCCCGATGCGGTCGGTATCTTTATTTTGCCGCCTAGCCTGCAAGTGCTGGAGAGCCGTTTGCGCGGCCGCGGTACTGACAGCGCCGAGGTGGTCGAGCGCCGCCTGGCCGAGGCGCGTGCCGAGATCGCTCTGGTCGGCGAGTATGATTACATTGTAGTTAATGATGAGTTCGAGCAAGCACGCACGGATTTGCTCGCCGTTGTTCGTGCGGTGCAGTTGCGTGCGCCGCGCCAGTGCCTGCGTCTGGCGCGGGTGTTGGCGCAGATGCAACCTGCCGGCTGAAAAAATTGGTCAATCCGGCAAAATCACATATAGTTTCCACCATTCCTGAAAGAGGTAAACCCCATGGCCCGTATTACCGTTGATGACTGCCTCGACCGTATCCAGAACCGTTTCGATCTGACTTTGGCTGCCGCGTATCGTGCCCGCCAGGTCGCTTCGGGCGGAACGACTTTTGTTGAACCCGGTCGCAACAAACCGACCGTGGTGGCTTTGCGCGAAATTGCTGCCGGTCATGTCGGCCGCGAAATTCTGACCCGTAATAAGGGCTGATTGCCCCGGATATCTCCCAGGTATGCAGCTGGATAGCGCACCCCCCATTGATTATCAGGCCATGATAGATACGGCAGCTTCGGCTTTGCTTGAGTCGGCCGCCGCCTATCTGAAGCCGGAAGATGTGCAGCTATTGCGTCAGGCATTCGATGTCAGCCGCGAGGCGCACGAGGGTCAGACGCGCAAAAGCGGCGAGCCTTATATCACCCATCCGCTGGCAGTGGCCCAGATGCTGGTCGACTGGCGCATGGATGCGCAAGGGGTGGCCGCTGCCTTATTGCATGATGTGCTGGAAGACACCGGTGTATCCAAGCCCACGTTGACCGAGCATTTTGGCAAGACCATTGCCGATCTGGTGGATGGGCTGTCCAAGCTGGAGCGACTGGAGTACCAGACCAAGGAAGATGCGCAAGCGGAAAACTTCCGCAAGATGGTGCTGGCGATGGCGCGCGACGTGCGCGTGATTATCGTCAAGCTGGCCGATCGCTTGCACAATATGCGTACGCTGGATTCGATGCGTGAGGACAAGCGCAAGCGCATCGCTTTGGAAACGCTGGAAATTTATGCGCCGATTGCCAACCGCATCGGTCTGAATAAGGTCTATCGCGAGTTGCAGGACCTTGCGTTCAAGCATCTTTACCCTACGCGCTATACCGTGCTGGCCAAGGCAGTACGCGCGGCGCGCGGTAACCGGCGCGAGATCGTCAACAAGATTCTGGAAGCGGTCAGCCAGCGCCTGGTTGAGAACAAGATCGAAGCGGTAATCAAGGGGCGGGAAAAGAATCTTTACAGCATCTACAAGAAAATGCAGGAGAAAAACCTGTCGTTTTCCGAGGTGCTGGATATCTACGGTTTCCGTGTGGTAGTCAATGATATTCCCAGCTGTTATCTGAGTTTGGGTGCGCTGCATAGTCTGTACAAGCCTTTGCCGGGCAAGTTCAAGGACTATATCGCGATTCCCAAGGGTAATGGCTATCAAAGTCTGCATACCACCTTGTTCGGCCCTTATGGTACGCCGGTTGAGATGCAGATCCGTACCCGCGAGATGAATGCGGTCGCCGAGGCGGGCATCGCTTCGCACTGGATGTATAAGAGTGGTGACGGCAGTCTGGATACGGCGCACCAGCGTACGCACCAATGGCTGCAGAGCATCCTTGATATCCAGGCCGAGAGTGACGATGCGATCGAGTTTTTCGAGCATATCAAGATCGATCTGTTTCCGGACGAGGTGTACGTATTCACCCCCAAGGGCAAGATTTTGGTGCTGTCGCAGGGCTCGACTCCGGTCGATTTTGCCTATGCAGTACATACCGATGTGGGGCATCGCTGTATCGCGGCACGTGTCAACCACGCACTGGTGCCGTTGCGTACGGTATTGAGAAACGGAGATAGCGTCGAGGTGATCACCTCGACCCAGGCCAAGCCAAATCCTTCGTGGCTGAATTTTGTCGCCAGCGGCCGAGCCCGCTCGTGCATACGCAGTTATTTAAAGAGCTTGCAGACCACCGAAGCATCGCTGCTGGGTGAGCGCCTGCTTAAGCAGGCACTGGGAGCTCTGGTGATGACGCCGCTGGCTGACGTTGATGCGCTGCAGGGCGAGTATATGGCGCTGTATGGCGATAATCTGGGCTCGTTCCGCGAGGTGCTGGCGGAGGTCGGGGTGGGTAAGTTGCTGCCTATCGCCGTAGCGAGGCGTCTGGTTGAGCTTGCCGGGCGCAAGTCCGGCGAGTTGGTGCGTGTGTCGGCCATTGCCATTCGTGGCAATGAGAGTGGCACGATACAGCTGGCTACGTGTTGCAGCCCTATTCCGGGTGATGAAATTGTCGGTGCGATTGCCAAGGGGCAGGGGCTGATTATCCATCGCAGCCTGTGTGCCAATATCCGGCGTTTCGATCAGGATAAATTACTGGAAGTAACCTGGGATACGCAGCGGGATCGCATGTTTGCGGTGACGGTCAGCGTGCTGGCGCGCAATGAACGCGGCACTCTAGCCGATATCGCATCGGCAATCTCCGGCGCTGCTGCCAATATCGAAAGCGTAGACACGCAGGATGGCTCGGCGGGTGAGGGGTATATCCATATCCATTTCCGCCTGCAGGTGGGTGATCTGGTTCATCTTGACCGGGTTCTTGCTGCCGTGGGGCAGTTAGGCAGCGTGATTAGTGCTAAGCGCGGGTGACGCGCCTGCTGTACCGTAATAACACCAGGCACGGATAGGCCTCGACTTTTTGCTGCGAGTCCGGTATAAGTTTCAGCCCTGCGTGAAGCCCGCACTTTCGAGTACGTGCTGCCGATGGCCGAGGCCGACCCGGCATCTACGCTGGCCGCGTTTTGTTTCGACCAATTGCAACACCATTTCTCCTAGTGAGGGGGTGATTTTTTCAGTCGTTTGTCGTGCATGGTGCACTCAAATGACGAACTTCGGAATCCAGGACTTTATCAAAAAGGATTCCGTTGCTAAAATACCGGTTTTATCAAGCATTTAGCTTACCCAAGATTTTAAGGATCCCTGTCGATGCCGACTGTTCGCGTAAAAGAGAATGAACCGTTTGAAGTAGCAATGCGCCGTTTCAAGCGCTCCGTAGAAAAAACCGGTCTGCTGACCGAACTGCGTGCGCGCGAGTTCTACGAAAAGCCAACCACCGAGCGCAAGCGTAAAGCTGCTGCTGCTGTGAAGCGCCACTACAAGCGCATCCGTAGCCAACAGCTGCCACCAAAGATGTTCTAAGCTTTACGTACGGTTGATTTACAGGACCGCAGGCTTTGTCTGCGGTTTTGCCTTTTGTAGTTCCGCATTTCTGCGGCCGGCTTCATGTCGGCCGCTGTCTCTTCTGAAAGCACGATATGAGCCTGAAATCACGTATCACTGACGACATGAAGACGGCCATGAAGGCCAGAGATGCCGTGCGTTTGTCCGCCATTCGCTTGTTGATGGCTGCGATCAAGCAGAAGGAAGTCGATGAGCGTATCGAGTTGGACGACGCAGCCATCGTGGCGGTGGTCGACAAGATGCTCAAGCAGCGCCGCGACTCGGTAACGCAATACGAGGCGGGTGGCCGTCAGGACCTGGCGGAGCAGGAAAAGGCCGAGATGGTCGTGCTGGCCGATTATCTGCCACAGCAGTTGAGCGTTGCTGAAATCAATGCACTGATTGAAGCTGCAGTTGAGAGCAGCGGTGCTGCCGGCATGCAGGATATGGGCAAGGTTATGGCGCTATTGCGTCCGCAACTGGCTGGCCGTGCCGATATGGCCGCCGTGTCGGCTCTGATCAAGGCCCGCCTTGCTGCTTAAGGTGCGCGGATGATCCCGCAGGATTTTATCGATCAGCTGCTGACCCGCGTCGACATTGTTGACGTGGTGGATCGTTATGTCCCGCTGAAAAAAGCGGGGCAGAATTACCTGGCGTGCTGTCCGTTCCATAAGGAAAAATCTCCCTCTTTTACGGTTAGCCCGTCCAAGCAGTTCTATCATTGCTTTGGGTGTGGCATGCATGGCTCGGCCATCGGCTTTGTCATGGAGTATCAGGGGCTGGGTTTTGTCGATGCGGTGCGCGTGCTGGCCGATAGTGTGTCCATGCCGGTGCCGGACGTGCGGCATGCAGATCCGCAGGCAGAGCAAGCAGCGCGTGCGCGTCGTTTGTCGCTTGAAGAAATCCTTGCCGCTGCTGCGGTTTATTTCAAGCAGCAGTTGAAATCTTCGCCTGCTGCCGTCAGTTACCTTAAGGGGCGAGGTTTGTCCGGCGAAATTGCCGCGCGCTTTGCCTTGGGCTATGCGCCCGATGCCTGGCAAAATCTGGCCGCGATTGTGCCTGATTACCAGGATGAATATCTGGTCGAAGCGGGGCTGGTGATCGCAGGTGATGAAGGTAAGCGTTACGACCGCTTCCGCGGTCGGGTGATGTTTCCCATCCGTAACCAGCGTGGCGTCATCATCGGTTTCGGTGGGCGGGTGCTGGGTCAGGGCGAGCCCAAATACCTGAACTCGCCGGAGACGCCGCTGTTCGAGAAGGGGCGCGAGCTTTACGGTCTGTATGAGGCGCGCCAGGCGATACGCGAGCACAACCGCGTGCTGGTGGTCGAAGGCTATATGGATGTAGTGGCGCTGGCGCAGTATGGCGTGGCTTATGCGGTCGCGACACTGGGCACGGCAACGACTGGCGAGCATGTGCGCAAGTTGCTCAAACACGCCGATCAGGTCGTGTTCTGCTTTGATGGCGACAAAGCCGGACAGAAGGCGGCTTGGCGGGCGTTGGAAAACAGTTTGCCGTTCCTGGTCGACGGCAAGTCTTTGAGTTTTCTGTTTTTGCCGGAGGCGCATGATCCGGACTCGTATATCCGCGAGTACGGCACCGAGGCGTTCGAGCGCCAGCTTAGCGAAGCCAGTGTGCCCTTGTCAGGTTATCTGACGCGCGAGCTGACGCGGCGGGTTGATATGTCCACCCCGGAGGGGCGGGCCGATCTGGTCAAGCAAGCCATGCCTTTGCTGACGCAGATTACGGCGCCGGCCTTGGGTTTCATTATCCGCAAGCGTCTGGCCGAACTGGTGGGTGTGGAGGTCGACGAATTCGATATGATGACCGGCCAGCGCAAGGCACCAGCGCGTGGCCGGCGCGAATACCGTTTGCCGCGCCAATCGGCGCAGCCGGATGTGATGTCCACCGTTCGGCGTCTGATCAAGTGGCTGGTGATGAATCCGGCTTGGGCCAATGAAGTCGAGGTGCGTGATAGTCTGCCCTTGTCGGGTGATATAGCCTGTCTGGCGGCCTTGATCGAGCGGGCGCAGGCTTGTGTCAGCACACCGACTAGTGCGCAATTGGCCGAGAATTTTCGTGGTACATCGTTTGAATCGCAGATTGACTCTGTGTTGCAGGCATCGTTGCGGGACCCGGCAGAACTTGCCAATCCGGACGAGTTTGATCTGGATATGTTCAAGAGCGGCTTCTCCAGAATGATGGATGCATGTGATGACGCGCTATACCGGCAATTGTCGGTGCGCGGGCTTGAGCATCTGAGTGATGAAGATAAACGTTTGTTGCAGGAACTGATGCGCCGCATGGCGGCGCGGGCGGTACACAATCCGTTGAAATAACGGGCTGTGATATACTCAATTGTTTTTTTCGGCTTTTTTTCAAGCAGGAAACGAAATGGCGGCTTCCCCCAAAATCGATAAAGATGTGCAGGACAACCAGGACAATCCTCAGTTGAGCCTGGAAGAGCAGCGCAAGCGCTTGCGCCAGCTGATTGCGCTGGGCAAGGAGCGTGGCTACCTCACATTCGCTGAAATCAATGACCATCTGCCGGAAGACGTGTCCGACGCCGAGCAGATCGAAAATATCATCGTCATGATCGGTGGTCTGGGTATCCGGGTGACCGAAGAGGCGCCGGATGCTGATACCCTGCTGATGACCGATGCACCGGCAGCGGTCACCGACGAGGATGCGGTTGAAGAAGCTGAGGCCGCCTTGTCGTCGGTTGATGCCGAGTTCGGTCGCACCACCGACCCTGTACGCATGTATATGCGTGAAATGGGTACGGTTGAGTTGCTGACCCGCGAGGGCGAAATCGAAATCGCCAAGCGGATCGAAGACGGCCTCAAGTACATGATCCAGTCCATCTCGGCATGCCCCGGCACGATTGCCGAAGTGCTGGCGCTGATGGACAAGGTCGAGTGTGAAGAGATGCGCATCGACGAAGTTGTTGATGGCTTTATCGATCCGAATGCCAGCGTTGAGGCAGAGACCGAATTTTCCGAGCCGGAAGACGACGAAATGCCGGATGATGACGAGCCGGAAGAGGAAGACGAAGAGGCCGACGCTGAAAGCATCAATGCCGCTAACCTGCTTGCGCTCAAATTGCAGGCGATCGAATTCTTTGCCGATGTGCGCGTGCAATATGCCGGCTTGACCGCCGCGCTGCAGAAATCCGATGCCAAGGCCGCCCAGGCTTGTCAGCAGCAGATCACCGATGCCTTTATGCAGGTGCGTTTTGCTACGCGCCAGATTGAAAGCCTGTGTGACTCCCTGCGCTCGCTGGTCGCTGAAGTGCGTTCGCATGAACGTGAAATTCAGGATATCTGCGTGCAGCGTGTGCGTATGGACCGTAGCCACTTCATCAAGAGCTTCCCTGGTAACGAAATCAATGTTGACTGGGTGGTGAAGGAAATCGAATCCGGCAAGGCCTGGTCCGAAACTTTGGAGCGCTTCAAGCACGCGATTATCGAGCGTCAGACCCGTCTGGCCGATGTCCAGTTGCGCGCCGTGCTGACCATTCCGGCGCTGAAGGAAATCAACCGCCAGATGGCAGCGGGGGAGAAGAAGGCGCGTCTGGCTAAGCGCGAGATGATCGAAGCCAACTTGCGTCTGGTGATTTCGATCGCCAAAAAGTATACCAACCGCGGTCTGCAATTCCTCGACCTGATTCAGGAAGGCAATATCGGCCTGATGAAGGCGGTGGACAAGTTTGAATACCGTCGCGGTTACAAGTTCTCGACCTATGCAACTTGGTGGATTCGTCAGGCGATTACCCGTTCGATTGCCGACCAGGCGCGTACGATCCGCATTCCTGTGCATATGATCGAAACCATCAACAAGATGAATCGTATCAGCCGCCAGATCTTGCAGGAAACCGGGCACGAGCCGGATCCGGCCGAACTGGCCGAGCGCATGGAAATGCCGGAAGAGAAGATCCGCAAGATCATGAAGATCTCCAAGGAGCCGATCTCGATGGAAACGCCTATCGGTGACGATGACGATTCTCATCTGGGCGACTTCATTGAGGATGCGGTGACTATCACCCCTTCGGATGCGGCGATGTATTCCAGTTTGCGTGAGGCGACCAAGGAGGTTCTCGAGTCGCTGACGCCACGCGAAGCCAAAGTCCTGCGTATGCGTTTCGGTATCGACATGAATACTGACCATACGTTGGAAGAGGTGGGCAAGCAGTTTGATGTGACACGCGAGCGTATCCGTCAGATTGAAGCCAAGGCATTGCGCAAGCTGCGCCATCCGACCCGTTCCGAGCGGCTGAAGAGCTTTCTCGATAACGAGCCAAATGGTCAGTAAGTAAGCTGCATTTACCGGAAATTCTGGTATAATCGCTTGCGATCGGGCCTTTAGCTCAGTTGGTTAGAGCAGAGGACTCATAATCCTTTGGTCATCGGTTCAAGTCCGATAGGGCCCACCAGAAATTTGAATAGCAAAATCAGGGGTTTGCAGCTTAGGCTGCAAACCCCTTTTGCTTTTTCGCTTAGCTGAGGTGTGGTCATGCGATGTGTGGTCTGTGCTTGCTTGTGGCTTGGTGCGGGTCGCTTGGCGCGAAAGCCTTGCAGGAGAGGCGGGGAATAGGTGTAAGGCGCATCACCTCCGCGCCAGCGCGTGGAGGTGATGGTTTAAAGCTTAGGAGGTAGCCGGGTTCAGTTTGTCGGCCTGTTTCTGCGTGGTCGCTGCAGGCGTGCTTAGCGTATGGCGCTCTAGCATAAAGGCCAGCAAGGCAACGCCGATGCCGCCGCCAACGATATTGCCCAGTGTTGCCGGCAGCATGTTGTGCATGATGTCGGCGAACGACAGTGCTTCGGGTGCATGGGCGACGACCAGACTAAAGAGTGCCATATTGGCGATGCTGTGTTCGAAGCCGGAGAAGAAGAAGGCGAATACCAGCAGGAACACCAAAGCGATTTTGGCCATCTCGTTTTCCAGTTTCATCGGCAGCCAGACGGCCAGGCAGATGATCCAGTTACACAACACCCCTTTCCAGAAAATCTTCATAAACGGCGCGCCGGTTTTGACGGCTGCAATCTGGCTGGCCACATGGTCGGCAGGGTAGTCACCCAGGCCGCCGGTCTGCATCCATACCAAAGTAAACAGCAAGATGCCGGCCAAGTTGCCGAAGTAGACCGTACTCCAACTCGCCAGCATTTCGCCGCTGCTGACGCGACCGGTCAGTTTGCCCAAGGTCATGTACATCACATTGCTGGTAAACAGTTCGGTCTTGGAGACAATGATGGCAACCAGTGCCGTGCCGAAGAAGGCGGAGTAGGCGATGGCGTAGTAAGGCGAGCCATTGCTGTGAAACAACTGGCCCAGTCGCATGCTGACGGCGAGGACGAGGGCAATCAGTGCACCGGCAAAGGCAGCAGAAAGAAAATAGCGGGCAGTAGCGGTGCGTAGAACCGTGCGTTTGGCACTGGCTTGCTGGGCGACATAGTCGAGAGAGTAGGTATGGCTCATGGTGTTATCGGTGAGTGGTTTAGTTGTTTCGGGTTTTATGACGTTTTGAAAACCCGTTTTGCGTTTTCGAAACTGTTTTTAGCCTGATTCGTTCGCGGCTTGATGCTTGTTGTCTTTTTTCAGTCAGAGTCAGACTGGTGTTTGACGTTACTTTTGTATTAAAATCCTTTCCTATCAATGAGTAACGTCAAAATATAAATTTTACCAGCCGCTATTTTCGTTGCGTGGAGAAATTTGTTTTTGACGTAGATCAAGTAATCGCTTTCGTTTTCGACTTAATATGTATTCAATTTGTTACATATCATGTTCGAAGATGAACTAGGAGACGCAAAAGATGGACGCTGCAAACAAGGAAATGCTGGCTGTTGACCCATGGAGAGAGTTCGTTGCCGGTGATTGGCAGGCACGCGTGGATGTGCGCGACTTTATCCAGAACAACATCACCCCTTACGAGGGCGATGCAGCCTTTCTGGCCGGCGCCACCGCGCGTACCCAAGGCATCTGGGACACGCTGTCCGTACTGCTGAAAGAAGAGCGCGCCCGTGGCGTGCTGGATGTATCTGCTGATCGTGGCGCCAGCATTACCGCACACGATGCCGGTTATATCGATGAAAAGAATGAACTGATCGTCGGTCTGCAGACTGATGCGCCACTCAAGCGCGCCATCATGCCTAACGGCGGCCTGCGCATGGTTGAAAATGGTCTGGAAGCCTTTGGCTTCAAGATCGATCCTATGGTCAAAGAGATCTGGGAAAAGTACCGCAAGAGCCATAACCAGGGTGTGTTCGATGCCTACACGCCGGCTATTCTGGCTGCACGCAAGTCCGGCGTGATTACCGGTCTGCCGGATGCTTACGGCCGTGGCCGTATCATCGGTGACTACCGCCGTGTTGCCTTGTATGGCGTCGACTTCCTGATGGCCGAGCGCAAGAAGGACTGGATGGCAATCAAGCCGCCGATGACCGACGACGTGATCCGTCTGCGTGAAGAGTGCTCCGAGCAGTACCGCGCGCTGAACGAACTCAAAGTCATGGCTGCCAAGTACGGCTACGATATCGCCCGTCCTGCCGCGACGGCGCGTGAAGCGATCCAGTGGACCTACTTCGCCTATCTGGCCGCAGTGAAAGAGCAGAACGGTGCCGCGATGAGCTTCGGCCGCGTGTCGACCTTCCTCGATATCTTTATCGAGCGCGATATCAAGGCCGGCGTACTGAATGAAGAGCAGGCGCAGGAGATGATCGACGATCTGGTGATCAAGCTGCGTATCGTGCGCTTCCTGCGCACTCCGGACTACGATGCACTGTTCTCGGGTGATCCGACCTGGGTGACCGAGTCCATCGCCGGTATGGGTCTGGATGGCCGTACCCTGGTGACCAAGAACAGCTTCCGTTTCCTGAATACCCTGTACAACCTGGGCCCGGCACCCGAGCCTAACCTGACCGTATTGTGGTCGACTCAGTTGCCACGTGGCTTCAAGGACTTCGCCGCCAAAGTGTCTATCGACACCTCGGCCATTCAGTATGAAAACGACGATCTGATGCGTCCGAAGTGGGGCGACGACTACGGTATCGCCTGCTGTGTATCGGCGATGGCCATCGGTAAGCAGATGCAGTTCTTCGGTGCCCGTGCCAACCTGGGCAAGACCCTGTTGTACGCGATCAACGGCGGTGTGGACGAGAAGAGCGGTGCAACCGTGGCCCGTGGTTTCGAGCCTATCACCAGCGACGTACTCGACTACGACGAAGTGATGGCCAAGTTCCTGCCAATGATGGACTGGGTGGTCGAGACTTACGTCGATGCGCTGAATACCATCCACTACATGCATGACAAGTACTCGTACGAGCGTATCGAGATGGCGCTGCACGACCGCGATATCCTGCGCACCATGGCTTGCGGTATTGCTGGCTTGTCGGTGGCTGCTGACTCCTTGTCCGCGATCAAGCACGCCAAGGTTCACGTGATCCGTAATGAAGACGGCCTGGCTGTCGATTACAAGATCGAAGGCGAATACCCGGCTTACGGCAACAATGATGACCGTGCCGACAGCATCGCAGTATGGCTGACCGAAACCTTTATGGAGAAGATTAAGGCCCAGCCTCACTTCTACCGTAATGCGACCCCGACCCAGTCGGTACTGACCATCACCTCCAATGTGGTGTACGGCAAGAAGACCGGTAACACGCCATGCGGTCGCCGTTCGGGCGAGCCGTTCTCGCCGGGTGCCAACCCGATGAACGGCCGTGATGTGAAGGGCTTTGTTGCTTCCGGTGCTTCGGTTGCTAAGATTCCTTATAGCGCGGCACTGGATGGTATCAGCTGGACATCGTCGGCGACGCCGGATGCGCTGGGGCACACCGCTGAAGAGCGTATCCGTAACCTGGCTAACTGCCTGGATGGCTACGTTGCCGCTGGTGGCTTCCACGTCAACGTCAACGTGTTCAACCGTGACACGCTGATCGATGCGATGGAACATCCGGAAGAGTACCCACAGCTGACCGTGCGCGTGTCGGGCTATGCGGTGAACTTCGTCAAGCTGACGCGTGAGCAACAGCTGGACGTGATCAACCGCACCTTCCACGGCAAGATGTAAGCCTGAGCTTCCCATCAGGGAAGCTGCTTCTGGTGGGCGGCGCAAGCCGCCCGCTGTCATTTATATCAAGGACATTCATGACTACGCCTGTTACCGAAATACCCGTCAACTTTGTGGCCGAACGCACAGAAGTGAAGGGTTTTATCCATTCTCTGGAAACCGGTGCGGCCGTCGATGGCCCGGGCGTACGCTTCGTGTTCTTTACCTCGGGCTGCCAGTTCCGCTGCCTGTATTGCCATAACCCGGACACCTGGAAGCTGCATCACGGTCGCGAGATGAGCGTGGAGGATGCGCTGGCCGAGCTAAAACCCTACGCAGGCTTCCTCAAATTTGCCGGTGGCGTCACCATTTCCGGTGGCGAGCCGATGATGCAGCCCGACTTTGTCGGTGCTGTATTCAAGGGCGCTAAAGAACGCTTCGGTCTGCATACCACGCTGGACACCCAGGGCTATCTGCACGAGAGCCTGCCGGATGCCTGGTTTGAGGCGGTGGATCTGGTGATGCTGGACATCAAGCACAGCGACCCTGAGCAGTACAAAAAGATCACGGCCCAGCCTTTGCAGCCGACGCTGGATTTTGCCCGGCGCATGGCGAAGATGGGCAAGAAGATGTGGATCCGTTATGTGCTGGTGCCGGGGCTGACCGACGGCTTCGATGATGTCGAACGGCTGGCCGACTTTGTCGCTAGTCTGGGTGAAGTTGTCGAGCGCGTAGAGGTGCTGCCATTTCATCAGCTGGGCCAGAGCAAGTGGGCCGAGCTGGGTATGGCGTATGAACTTGCCGACACCCTGCCGCCTTCGGCCGAGTGTGTCGCCCGTGTGCGTGGCCAATTTGCCGCACGCGGTTTCTTTGTCAGCTAGAGCGAGCACTTGACGCTTGCTGCCTGACAAACCGATTTTACTAATTTATTGAAAGTACTCTCATGAGCCAATCCCTGATTCTGGTTATTAACTGCGGCAGCTCGTCGCTCAAGTTCGGTCTGTTCCCTGTCGGTGCGGAAGAGCCAACCCTGTCCGGTCTGGCCGAGTGCCTGGGCGATGCCGATTCGCGCGTCGTATTCAAGGCTGACGGCA
>NZ_RJTZ01000079.1:0-16441 GCF_024343515.1 Aquitalea sp. S1-19
TCTGCTGCCGGGATGACACGCGGGATGGTATCGAACGGAATCAGGCGCTCGGCGCCGGAGTCGTCACCGTAGACGGCGAAGGTGATACCGACGCGATGGAAGAGCTGGTTGGCTTCTTCCCGTTTTCGCGCCAGCATTTCAGGAGGCTGGGCCTGCAGCCAGTTGGCAAAGTGCTGGTAATGGCTGCGTACCGCACCGCTGGATAGCAGCATTTCATCGTGATGCCCGGGCTCGGGCAGGGTCAGCGCGTGCATGGTGTGCTCCCGGTAGGCTCTTGACTGGGAGTTCAGCAAGCGCCATGCCAGCTATTGGCCGGGTTAAAGCACATCGTAGACAGACAGAGGGGGCGATAGTGGTGCATGGCAAGGCATGTGCACCACTGCGGCGCACCGCATCAGCGGCGGCGGGTGTCCTCGATATCGGCCAGCAGAATGTTCAGTGCACCGGACGACAGTTTGAGCTCCAGCAAGGAGACGCCCAGCGAGGCGATCATGAGCGCGAGGCTGGCACCGAAGCTGTAGTGAGCCAGCGTTTCCCAGCCCAGATAGATCTTGAGCATGGCGACAACACACAGAAACAGGCTGGCGACGCCAAGAAACTGCATTTGCTGGATCAGCCATACCCGGCGCCTGAGGCTGGAGATCTGCAGCAAAATCTTGGGGTCGGGTGCCCGCCGATAGTCGTTGTACAGATTGCGTATGGTGGCCGCCAGCCCCAAAAAGCGGTTGGTATAGGCCAGCAGCAGCAAGGAAATGGCCGGGAACAGCAGGCCGGGCGTGGTTAAATCCAGAATCATCCAGTGGTTTCCTCTATCAAAACATCGGTGCCCAGCGGCACGAGCCGGAACAGTTCGATCACATCCGGGCTTTTCATGCGCACACAGCCGCGTGAGCTGGGCTTGCCCCAAGGCACATGGCTGCCCGCGCCGTGGATATAGATGGCGCGCTCATAGCTGTCGACATCGCCGCCCTGATTGCGTCCGGGCTCCATGCCGCACAGCCACAAAATGCGCGTCAGTATCCAGTCCTTGTCCGGGTGCTCGGCATGCAGGGCCGGCGTGTACTGCCATGGCGTGATAGCGCGCCGGTAAATAATGGTGTTCTCGCCGGCTGCTTCGCCTATCTTGTCGCACACCTTGTGCCAGCCACGCGGGGTTTGCAGGCTGCCCACCTTTTCCCCCAGTCCGTTTTTGGCAGTCGAGACGGTGTAGTGCCGCATTTCCCGCCCTGCGGCATCAAACAGCGTCAGGCTCTGCTTTTGGTTGTCTACCCGTATCCATGGCTGGCCGGGTGTTTTCGGGTTGGGGTAGAGGCCGTCTTGCACGCGGGCAGGGGCGGGTGGCGTGGCCGGCATGTGCTGCGTCGTGGCGCAAGCCGACAGCAGGCCGGCACATAACAGCAGCAGAGGGATAGGGTATGGCTTCATATGCGCCTGTGGCGCAGTTGCGCGAAAAAGGCCGATAGCTGGTGTGCGCAGCGTGCGTCATCGACGCCGGAAAATACTGCGGTATGGGCGTTGAGTGTCTTGAGGGCAAACAGGTCGGTGACGCTGCCGGCTGCACCGGTTTTGGCCTCGTGAGCGCCATAGACCAGACGCGCGATACGTGCCTGCATGATGGCGCCGGCGCACATGGCGCAAGGCTCGAGCGTCACATACAGATCACAGCCATCCAGCCGGTAGTTGCCCAAATGGCTGGCCGCTTCGCGTAGCGCCAGCATTTCGGCATGGGCAGTGGGGTCGCAACGGGCGATAGGGCTGTTGCAGCCACGGCCGATGATGTGGCCGTCCTTGACGACCACGGCACCGACCGGCACTTCGCCTTGCTGCGCCGCCTGTGCAGCCAGTGCCAGTGCCGCTTCCATATACACGGCAAGCTCGTTCGCTGGCGGCCGGCTTTTTACCGGAGGGTGTGCAGCCAGCGCCTCGAGTAAAGCGGAGTGGTCGCTTGGACTCAAGGCTTTCCAGTGCACGCCGCGCCGTGCGGCTTCCAGCGCATACAGCACGCGCTTGCCGGCATCGTGGCCACCGGCCTTGAGCTGTAAAAAAGCATTGACCACACCGGTTTGCGCAAGCTCTTCGCGGCTGCAGATGCCCAATGCCGCCAGTTGGCTAAGGGTGGCAGGGGGCAAGGGCGGGGTGGTCAGGGCAGAGCTCACAGGGCTGAGGGCAGGCAAAAAACGAGGCCACCATTATACGGTGGCCTGATCGGGATGGGACAGCCGCCTTGAGAATTAGCGGCGCATCAGCCAGCGGCGGATGGCCACAGCGGCAAGGGTCAGCCCCAGCAGGCGTTTAAACAGGCTTTTTTGTGCCAGCTTGGGAAAAACCAGCGCCGTGAACGCAACGCCAGCCTTGAGGCCGCGCGAGCTGCCAAGCAGTGCCGAGACACCGCCCTTGGCCAACTGCAGCGGGTTTTTCCATTGCGATGTTTCCAGCTCCAGCCGGGTACGCAGCGCCTCGCCCTTGATCAGCAACAGCTGCTTTTTCAGCTCGCGCTCATGCCGCTTCATGGCGACTCCTTGCCCGACACCGCATGCCAGTCTTTCTTGACTTCAGCCATCGTCAGGGCAAACGCCTTGGGTGCATGCGCCATGCGCCGCTTAAGCTGCAGCAAGAGCAATAGGGCGGCGACAAAGAAGCCCAGCGCCATCAGGCCGGCCGCCATTACCCGGGCCGACTCCGGCAGCACCAGCATGATAAACAGCAGCAGGGTGATGATGGCGATAAAGAACAGGATGACGGCAGCGGCCAGCAGCATGATATTGGCCACCAGCCTTTCCTGCTGCTCTTCCACCTCGATGCGCATCAGCTCGGCACGGGTAAACAGCAAGGCAACCAGCGCTTCCAGCATGGAGCGCAGGCTGCCCGGACGTGCGGTACGTGGGCCTGCCATGCCTTAGCGGCGTGAAACCAGCAGGCCGAGCAGAAAGGCGACGGCGGCCGTGATGCCGATGGCCTTCCATGGGTTTTCATGGACGTAGTGGTCGGTGGCCTTAGCCGCTTCCTTGGCGCGGCCGCGTGCTACCTTTTCTGCGTCCAGCAGGCGCGACTTGGCCAGCTTGAGGTTGTTCTGCAGCTTGAGGTTCAGTTCACGCGCCTTTTCACTGCCGTTGTCACCGGCCGATGCCAGCAGCTCTTCGGTGTTGTTGAGTACGCTGCGTACTTCGTCCAGCAGTTGCTCTTTGTCGGCGTTGAGGGTGTTGTTGTCAGCCATGACGATCTCCTGTGCAGTAGTCGGAACGGAACGAGCTAAAACAGTAGCTGGCAAACATGGTGTTTGCAAGCATGAACTATCATGTTAATGCCTTTGATCTGCTTCGGCTGGAAAAATGTGTCTTTTTTTGATCCGGGACAGAGACGCACAGCAAGAAGTCCAGCAAAGAGGTGCCCTCTTAAGAGGCTCACTCATTCTTTCGGCCGGTTGGAGAACTTGCCGCGGGGACTTCAGGCGGGTTACACCATGTCGCTATTGCAATTCAGCCGCTGCTGAGCGTATCCCCCTCATGCTGGCGAGATTGTAGTAAAAATCGCGTACGCCAGTAGTGTAGCTGCGGGTCTGCTTGAGTGCCGTCCAGAAGCTCTCTGCATCTGTTACCTCGTCGAGCAGAACGAGCAGTTGCGGCACGCTCAAAAACCAGCAGTGCTCGAGCCTAGGGGCGGGATGGAGAGGGCCTGTCGGCAACTCTTCAAGCTGCTGGCGGAGCTTGTCCAGCTTCTGGTTGAGCGCCTTGAGTTTCTTGTCGAGCTCCATATCCTCGGGTGTCTGGCTGTTCCGTGAAAAAACCAGATGGGGCAGGATCTCCATCAGTTGCACAATCAAGGCGCGGTCCTGAAAGCCGCCGTAGTCGAACAGGGTGATGGCCAGGCGTTCGATACTGCGCGACTTCTTGAACAACTGATAGGTCTGTCCTTCATGCTCGAGCGCAATGTGATCGTGTAACCGCAAGCGTTGCTCATGTTTGCCGGCCTGTTCCTGGGCGTGAACCAGACTTTGTGCAAGGTCGATCAGCAGAGCCTCTGCGTTTGCTACTCTAGCCTTGCGGGTCAGCGCTTTTTTCTTCAGCTCGAGAAATACGATTTTTTCCGTTGTTTCGATGACGAGATCGCAATCGCTTGCAGCATTGTTTGCTGAGTCAATCATCTTGTACTCGCCGTGATGCGGTGTGACTCCGTGGGCAGAGAACTCGGCCTCCAGAAAGCGTTCCGCCTGCTTGCCCGCCTTGTCGTCCAATCCCTTAACATGTAGGCGCAGGGGTGCGAGCAAGGCTTCTATACAGGCGGCGGCACAGACCGAGCGATCGATCATAAGGAAGCGGCCATTAGCGATGTGCAGTAGCGGGCGGCTGTGGAAGTCGGTGCCAAGCGCAGACGTTGGATTGCTGAACTCTTGGTTGGCACCGCCCGCCGGATGGCTGAGCACCTGCTCCAGCAGGAGGCGGACTTCGTCGGGCGGGACGTGGGGCAGGGCGCGGCAGAGCGCATCGCAGCTGACAGTGACCGGGCCGCGTACGTCCGGCGTCAGGGTAAACAGCGCATCGACCACATCCACTGCGTGTGCGATGCACCAGCCGTCTGGCGTGGTGAGTGTCGGGTCGAGAAATCCCAGTAGTCCTTGGCACAGACGGGCGGCGTCGCTCGGGCGCAGTTGCGGGAAGCGGAATAGGGTGTCGTACAGCGCGAGATCCTGCAGATGCTTTAGCAGTTGTTCGGGTATTAAGAGTAAGGCCTCGCCTAGGACATAGGGCTGAACATCGATGACTGCCGTGTAGTCGGTGATCTGCTCGAGCAAGCGCTCCCAGTTCTCTTGGGTGTTCCGCTCGTTCGGCGGGTGCAAGAAGTGCTTGACCGCTAACTGCAGCAGGTAGCCCCACGGGAACAGCGGCCGGGCGGAAACACCGGGGATCAGATGATAGCGCTGCATGGTCGCGTCGTAGCTTGGGGCGAGGGCTGCGAAGAGGCTGCGGGCCAGATTGAGCCCGCCGATACCGGCCGCCAGTCGTTCGACCTCGGCGAGCAGCGCTGTTTCGGCACAGTCTTCAAGGCTGATCCAGCCGGGCGCAAGGCGGATGGCGTAGCCCTGATCCTTGAGCCTGCGTGCGGCACGGGCGACGGCGAGTTCGCGGTGATGCTGTTGCGGGTCGGGGTTCCATCGGGCGTCTCGGGAGGCTCGGCAGGCGGCCAGTACGGCAAGACTCCAGTCGCCTTCGGCGGCCGCCAGGTCGCCGGCGGGTGCCCTCAGTGCATCGCACAGGATGGACAGGATTTTGTAATAGGGGTCGAGTGAGGCATCCAGCACGACGTGCTCGCGGATCAGGTCGGTGCGTAGTTCATGGCAGGTCAAGGCGGCGTCAAAGAGTCCGGTGCTAAAAGCGCCGCGGATGTTCGCGTAGTCTTCATCGCCCTCTGCCGGCTCCGCGCCGTATGTCGTCGAGAGGGCCGCGTCGGCCAGTTTCCTGAATTGCTGAAGATCCATGTTGTGGCCTTGTCATCGCTGATTGCGGATGATCATCCCAGATCAGAACAAAAAAAGCCCGCGCAACGCGCGGGCTTTGAATTGCTCAGACTGTTCCGAAAACTGAAGCAGCCATCGCAGGCATCACTCCCACTCGATCGTTGCCGGCGGCTTGCCGGAGACGTCGTAGCAGACGCGGTTGATGCCGCGCACTTCGTTGATGATGCGGTTGGAGACGCGACCCAGCAGGCTGTAAGGCAGTTCGGCCCAGTGTGCGGTCATGAAGTCGCTGGTGACCACTGCGCGCAGTGCCACGACGTAGTCGTAGGTGCGGCCGTCGCCCATCACGCCTACCGATTTGACCGGCAGGAATACGGCGAAGGCCTGACTGGTCAGCTCGTACCAGTTTTTGCCGGTCTTCTCGTCGACGGTATTGCGCAGCTCTTCGATAAAGATCGCGTCGGCACGGCGCAGCAGGTCGGCGAACTCCATCTTCACTTCGCCTAGGATGCGCACGCCCAGACCCGGGCCCGGGAACGGGTGGCGATAGACCATATCGTGTGGCAGGCCGAGGGCGACGCCCAGCTGGCGCACTTCGTCCTTGAACAGGTCGCGCAGCGGCTCCAGCAGCTTGAGCTGCATGTCTTCCGGCAGGCCGCCGACGTTGTGGTGGCTCTTGATGCTGTGCGCCTTCTTGGTCTTGGCGCCGGCCGATTCGATCACGTCAGGGTAGATGGTGCCCTGTGCCAGCCACTTGGCGTTGACCAGCTTGTCCGATTCGCGCTGGAACACCTCGACGAACTCGCCGCCGATGATCTTGCGCTTTTTCTCCGGATCGCTTTCACCGGCCAGCTTGTCCATGAACTGTTCGGCGGCATCGACGCGGATGACTTTCACGCCCAAGTTCTGCGCGAACATTTCCATCACCATCTGTCCTTCGTTCAGGCGCAACAGGCCATGGTCGACGAAGACGCAGGTGAGCTGGTCGCCGATGGCGCGATGGATCAGCGCGGCGGCCACCGACGAATCGACACCGCCGGACAGGCCGAGAATGACTTCTTCGTCACCGACTTGCTCGCGGATCTTCTGCACCGCTTCTTCGATGTAGTTGGGCATGGTCCACGATGGCTTGGCACCGGCGACCATCAGCACGAAGCGGTGGATCATTTCGCTGCCGCGCTTGGTGTGGGTGACTTCCGGGTGGAACTGCACGCCGTAGAAACCACGATCCTCGTCAGCCATGGCGGCGACCGGGCAGGATGGCGTTTCGGCAATCATATGGAAGCCGGCAGGCAGGCTGGACACCTTGTCGCCATGGCTCATCCATACATCGAGGTAGCCGTTGCCGGCGTCGTCGATGCGGTCTTGCAAGCCTTCAAACAGCTTGGAGTGGTGGCGTGCCTTGATTTCGGCATAACCGAATTCGCGGGTATCGCCTGCTTCAACCTTGCCACCCAGCGTTTGTGCCATCCACTGCATGCCGTAGCAGATGCCCAATACCGGAATGCCCAGTTCGAACAGCGCCGGATCTGCCTGGTAGTCGGATTCGTATACCGAGTTAGGGCCACCGGAGAGGATGATGGCTTTCGGGGCGAAGGCGCGGATTTCATCCATGGGCATATCGAACGAATGCAGTTCGCAATACACATGGGCTTCGCGTACGCGGCGGGCAATCAGCTGGGAGACTTGCGAGCCGAAGTCGAGGATGAGGATCTTGTCCATGGCGGTCCTTGGGTGTAGTGAGGGGCTAGGAGGCATCATGCCGGCCTAGCCCCTGGCTTTTTTCGGGTATGTGGTGACTGCGCGCGATCAGTAGCAGCAAGCCGGCCAGCACCATGCCCAGCGACAGGACATGGGACAGGCGCAGTATCGTTTCATGGTAGAGCCAGACGGCTGCGCCGGCGTAAACCAGCAAAGGGCAACTGACCAGGGTGCTTTTGTTGAAGCCGTCGATGAACAGCAGCGCAAAACCGGTGCCGGCCAGAAGCAGGGCCAGCACGGTGTGGCTGTCCGGCAGCAGGGCGGTACTGTGCAAAAACCACAGGCTACCCAGCAGAATCAGGATCAGCGGGAAAGTTGCACCGGGCCGCATGGTTAACGCCTGTTCTCTTTAACGATGCGCTGTTTTTCACGCTGCCATTCGCGGTCTTTTTCGCTATCGCGTTTGTCGTGCTGCTTTTTACCCTTGGCCAGGCCGACCTGCACCTTGATATTGCCGCGGGTGTAGTGCAGGTCAAGCGCGACCATGGTGTAACCGGCGCGCTCGACTTTACCGATGAAACGGTCCATCTGGGTTTGCGACATCAATAGCTTGCGGCTTCTGACCGGGTCGGGCTTGACGTGGGTCGAGGCCGACTGCAGGGCGGTGATGTGGCAGCCGATCAGCCAGAACGCACCGTTCTGCCAGACGACGTAACTTTCCTTGATCTGCACGCGGCCGGCGCGGATGGCCTTGACTTCCCAGCCTTCCAGTACGAGTCCGGCCTCGAGTTGTTCTTCGATGAAGTAGTCGTGGAAGGCTTTGCGGTTCTGGATGATGCTCATACGTATCTGCCTTTCGGAATCCGCCATTTTAACAGATCAGGCGGCTGTGCCAAAATTTAGCGCCGTCTGCTGTCTGGAGCATGTCTTGTCGCGCTTGCCGCGCTTCGTGTATTGTGGCGCTTTAAAAATCCCGTACGATTCATGCAGGCCGTCGAAAAAAAAGTTCTCGTGGCGCATACGCCCGAGCAAATGTATGCGCTGGTGTCCGACTTTGCGCATTATCCCCGTTTCCTGCCCTGGTGCAGCCACGCCGAAGTCGTTGATTACGACGGCGAGCATCTGCTTGCCAGCCTGCACATCGATTATCTCAAAGTGCGTCAACACTTCACCACCCGCAATCTGCACCAGGCACCGGCGTCGATTTCGATGGAGCTGGTCGACGGGCC
Source organism: Aquitalea sp. S1-19 (assembly GCF_024343515.1). Taxonomy (NCBI): domain Bacteria; kingdom Pseudomonadati; phylum Pseudomonadota; class Betaproteobacteria; order Neisseriales; family Chromobacteriaceae; genus Aquitalea; species Aquitalea sp. S1-19. The sequence continues at coordinate 8,383 of NZ_RJTZ01000079.1, forward strand.
ATTCAAGTCCCTGCATGGGGGCTGGTCTTTTTCGCCCTTGGGCGACTTTGGCTGCAAGGTCGAGTTTCGCCTGCACTACGAGTTTTCCAGTACGCTGTTGGAGAAGGTGATCGGGCCGGTCTTCGGCCATGTGACCGGTACGCTGGTTGATGCCTTTATCAAGGAAGCAGATCGGGTCTATGGCGATGATGAGTGAAATAGAAGTCGAGGTGGTATTTGCCCTGCCTGAGCGCCAGATGCTGGTCACACTCAAGCTGGCACAAGGTGCGAGCGCACTGGATGCCGTGTTGCGTTCTGGGGTGCTTGAGGCTTTTCCCGATCACTTGCCGGATGCGTCCAGCCTGAAACTCGGCATCTTCAGCAAAGCGGTCAAGCCCGATACCGTGCTGCGGGCCAAGGACAGAGTGGAAATCTACCGCCCGCTACTGGCCGACCCCAAGGCGGTGCGCCGCGCTCGTGCCGAGGCGGGCAAGGTCATGAAAAAAGGCGGCTGACAGCCGTCCTGATGTTCAGGCGAGGACAGCGGCGGGCTCGGCGCTGTTTTCCGCCGATACCGTGCGGTTCTTGCCGTTTAACTTGGCCTGATACATGGCCCGGTCGGCGCGGTCGATTACGTCGCAATCCCTTTCCCCCAAATGCCATAAGGCGACGCCGGCGCTGAAGGTAATGATCAGGCGCTCGTTATTGGTGAGGAAAAAGCTGCGGGTCAGTTCGCGTTGCAGGCGTTGTATGGTCTGTACGGCTTCATCATGCGGTGTGTCTGCCAGCAAAATGATGAATTCGTCCCCGCCAAAGCGGGCACAGATATCGGATGGGCGCAGCAACTGGCGGATGGCATCGACCAGAAAGCGCAAGGCATGGTCGCCGGCCAGATGGCCGTATTTGTCATTCAGTTGCTTGAAGTTGTCCACATCCAGCAAAGCTACCGATAACGGCGAGCCGGTGCGCTCGGCCCGGCTGAGTTCGCGGGCGAAGTGTTCGTCCAGTCCGCGCCGGTTATAGGCACCGGTCAGCGGGTCTTCTTTGACTTTGGAGCTGGCGCTCTCCAGTGCCTGCTCCAGGTCGGCAATACGTTGCTGGGCGTTTTCCACTTCGCCTTGTGCTGCCAGCAAGGCGGCCCGCGAGTGTTGCAGCGTGTGCTGCATGGTATCGGTGTCCTGGGACAGCTCATCAGCGATATGCCTGACCTCGGTGAGGCTGGCTGCGTGCTGCAGTTTGCCGCTATAGCTGGCAATGCGCCCCTGAAAAACCTCGGTTTCATTGCTCATTTGCGACAATTGGCTGAGGAATGAACCCAGCAGCGCACGCAATGAGTTGGCCGCTTCATCCAGCGAGCTTTTCAATAGACCTTGCTGGTGGATGACTTCTTTTAATTTGGCCTCCAGCGGATAGATCTGCTGTACCGATTGCAAGGGCGCACTCAGCATGTCCTGCAGGCAGGCTATTTGCCCGACCAGATAGCTGTCCGAGCCATGCAGCTCGGCGATATTCTGCAGCAGCAGGCGCAACAGATTGCTCAGGCCGGTTACCAGACGCTCATCTTGCTGGCTTTGCAGTTCAAGCTTGATCAGGAAGGCGCGTAGCTGGGCGCTAAAAGCCAGTCTGGCTGCGGCGCTATCATCCAGTTCGGTCAGTTGTTGCAGTAATGGCTCATAACTTTGCAGCAGATCCGGATAGTGCACCAGGCGCGGCTCTACGCCGTACTTGAGTGTCAGCATCAGGGCATTGCTCAGACCAGCATGGCCATCCGCGGGGGCCATATCCGGTTGTTCACGGGTGGCTGCAGGCTCTTCGGCAGGGGGGGCCTCGCACTGGCCGCGGCTCCAGTCTTGCAATAATTTGTGCAGCTTTTCATTGAGCGCTTCGGGCTGATTGCCGAAATTGATGACCAGGCGCTCAAGCGCACTTTGCTTGTAGTTCTGTGACAGATCGGGGTGGCGTATTTCCCATTGGCGCAACAAGGACAGGATCAGGTTGCCCCAGCTGTCGGCCAGTTCGCGTTCGCGCAGATGCAGGGTGATCAGGTCTATGCATTGCTGTGGAACCTGTTCCCACGCTTCGTCATCCAGCGCTTTATTCAGGCGTGCCAGTCCCAGCCGGTAGCTGTGGTTCTGCGGCGTCAGGCTGGTAAACGCCTGAGTCATCAGTTCGGCCAGGCGGTGTTTGCCTGATGTCTCATCGCCGGAGACTTCGGCATAGATGCGCGAGAAGTTGTGCGGCGTAGGCAGCAGCTGGCGACTGGCCAGCTGCTTAAGGGTCTCTCGGGCAAGATCGGTCGGGTTTTGTGTGGTCATCGGCCAAGCCCGTTTACGTTGTTGAACAGCCATATCGCTTACAGTTAAGAATGCGTTTGTGCTTAGTGTGGCGTGCCGATTTTGTTATCGGCATGATCCAGTAGCTGGAAAAATACCTCACCTGAACGGATCATGCCAAGCTCATTTCGTGCACGCTCTTCAATTGCGGCCGAACCTTGCTTGAGATCCCGCACTTCTGCATCCAGTGCTGTATTGCGGATGGCCAGCTTGACGTTGACCTCCTTCTGCTCTTGCACTTGCTTATCAAGCTGCCAGACCCTGAGCCAGCTACCCTTGCCCAGCCATAACGGCCATTGCAGAGCTGCAATCAGGATGACCAGCGTCAGGGTCAGAGCACGCATGATATTTCCGGTTTATTTCAGATTGTAAAAAGCGGCACGGCCCGGGTACCAGGCGGCATCACCCAGTTCTTCTTCGATGCGCAGCAACTGGTTGTACTTGGCCATGCGGTCAGAGCGCGACAGCGAGCCGGTCTTGATCTGCATGCAGTTGGTGGCAACCGCGAGGTCAGCAATGGTGCTGTCTTCGGTTTCGCCCGAGCGGTGGCTCATCACGCTGGTGTAGCGCGAACGCTTGGCCAGATCGACGGCTTTCAGTGTCTCGGACAGGGTGCCGATCTGATTGACCTTGACCAGCAGCGAGTTGGCGACGCCGCCCTGAATGCCTTGCGCCAGAATGGCCGGGTTGGTGACGAAGACATCGTCGCCGACCAGCTGGATGCGCTCGCCCAGACGCTGGGTCAGAATCTTCCAGCCATCCCAGTCGTGTTCGCTCATGCCGTCTTCGATCGAGATGATAGGGTAGGTGTCGGCCAGGCGTGCCAGATAGTCGGCAAACTCGGCCGAGCTCAGCGACAGGCCTTCGGCGGTCAGGTGGTAACGACCGTCACGGTAGAATTCGCTGGAGGCGCAATCCAGTGCCAGTACCACGTCTTGCCCGGCGACATAGCCGGCGGCATCGATGGCTTCCAGAATCAGCTTGATGGCGTCTTCATGGCTTTCCAGGTTAGGGGCAAAGCCGCCTTCATCACCCACGGTCGTGGCATAGCCCTTGCTGTCGCACAGCTTTTTCAGGGTATGGAACACTTCGGCGCCGCAACGCAGCGCTTCACGGAAGGTGCTGGCACCGACCGGGATAATCATGAATTCCTGGATGTCCAGCGTGTTGTTGGCGTGTGCGCCGCCATTGATGACGTTCATCATCGGTACGGGCAGCGCCATCGGACCGGCACCGCCCAGATAGCGGTAAAGCGGCAGGCCGGCATCTTCGGCGGCAGCGCGGGCGACTGCCATGGATACGGCCAGCATGGCATTGGCGCCCAGACGGCCTTTAGTTTCGGTGCCGTCCAGCTCGATCAGGGTGCGGTCGATGAAAGCCTGATCCGAGCCATCCAGACCGATAATGGCTTCACAGATTTCGGTGTTGATGTTTTCAACGGCCTTGAGTACGCCCTTGCCGAAGTAGCGACCCTTGTCGCCATCACGCAGCTCCAGTGCTTCCTTTTCGCCGGTGGAGGCGCCGGAGGGAACGGCAGCGCGTCCCATTACGCCAGACTCAAGCAGTACGTCACACTCGACTGTCGGGTTGCCGCGCGAATCCAGAATTTCGCGTGCGATGACATCGATGATCGAACTCATGGTGTATCCCCTATTTCCATTGCAGTGGTTGATTCTTACCAGTTAAAGCTTCGGCCAGACAGATGTCTGGCCGAGCGTTTCAAGCTTTTATTGTCAGAGCGAATGCTCGGGCCAAGGCGTTGCCTTGACCAAGGTGTCGATATCACGCAGCGTGGTCAGCAGCTCCTTCATGCGTCCCAGTGGCCAGGCATTCGGGCCATCCGACAGGGCTTCGCACGGGTTGGGATGCGTTTCCATAAAGATGCCGGCCACACCTGCAGCGACGGCGGCACGTGCCAGTACCGGTACAAACTCGCGCTGGCCGCCGGACGAGCTGCCCTGACCGCCGGGCAATTGCACCGAGTGGGTGGCGTCATACACGACCGGGCAGCCGGTCTCGCGCATGATGGCGAGCGAGCGCATATCGGACACCAGATTGTTGTAACCGAAGGAGGCGCCGCGTTCGCATGCCATAAAGCGGTCGGCCGACAGGCCGGCTGCCAGCGCCGCGTCACGCGCCTTGTCCAGCACATGCTTCATATCGCCCGGTGCCATAAACTGGCCCTTCTTGATATTGACCGGCTTGCCGCTGATCGCGACGGCGCGGATAAAGTCTGTCTGGCGAGCCAGGAAAGCAGGAGTTTGCAGCACATCGACCACGGCGGCGACATGCGGCACTTCGTATTCGTTGTGTACGTCGGTCAGCACAGGTACGCCGATCTGGCGTTTGACTTCGGCCAGAATGCGCAGGCCTTCTTCCATGCCAAGACCGCGGAACGAGGTACCGGACGAGCGGTTGGCCTTGTCGAAGCTGGATTTGTAAATAAACGGAATGCCCAGCTCTTGGGTGATTTCCTTGAGCGCGCCGGCGGTATCGATCGCCATTTGTTCGCTCTCGATCACGCAAGGGCCGGCAATCAGAAACAGGGGGTGGTTTAAGCCGACTTCAAATCCGGTGAGTTGCATGCTGTTTCTCCTCGAAATACCGGGGCGGGTATTGCCGCCCCGGTTTCGGTACAAATCAGGCTTTTTCGGCCTGGTAGCCGAGGGCTGCCTTCACATAGGCGCTGAACAGCGGATGGCCGTCACGTGGCGTGGAGGTGAACTCCGGGTGGAACTGGCAAGCGAAGAACCAGCGATGGTTCTTCAGCTCGATGGTTTCCACCAGCTTCTCGTGACCGGCCGAACGGCCGCTGATACTCAGGCCGGCTGCTTCCAGACGCGGTACATAGTAGTTATTGACTTCGTAGCGGTGGCGATGGCGTTCGGTGATTTCGCTGGCACCGTAAACGGTTGCAGCCAGCGAGCCGGCGGCCAGTTCGCACGCTTGTCCGCCCAGACGCATGGTGCCGCCCAGATTGGAGTTTTCGTCGCGGGTTTCGATCTTGCCGTCGTGGTTGACCCACTCGTCGATCAGAGCCACCACCGGGTAGTCGGTCGCAAGATCAAACTCGGTCGAGTTGGCGCCGGTCATGCCTGCTACGTCGCGCGCGTATTCGATCAGTGCTATCTGCATGCCCAGGCAAATGCCCAGATAAGGGATATTATTCTCGCGGGCATATTTCACCGCCAGAATCTTGCCTTCCACGCCGCGTTTGCCGAAACCGCCCGGTACCAGAATCGCATCCATACCCTGCAAGGAGGCCACACCTTCGCGCTCGAGTTCTTCCGAGTCGATGTAAACGATGTCGACCTGGGTATGGTTGTGGATGCCGGCATGCTTGAGCGCTTCGGACAGCGATTTGTACGACTCGGTCAGGTCGACATATTTGCCGACCATGGCGATTTTGATCGCGTGTTCCGGGTGCTCGATGGCATCAATGATATTGTCCCAGGCCGACAGGTCGGCTTTAGGGAGATCCAGCTGCAAGTGTTCGCAGATGATGTCGTCTATGCCCTGGTTGTGCAGCATGGACGGCACTTTATAGATGGAGTCGGCATCGTAGCAGCCGATGACGGCGTTTTCTTCTACGTTGCAGAACAGCGCGATCTTGCGCTTTTCGTCTTCCGGCAGTTCGCGATCCATACGGCACAGCAGGATGTCCGGCTGGATGCCGATTTCGCGCAACTCTTTCACCGAGTGCTGGGTCGGCTTGGTCTTGATTTCGCCGGCCGTGGCGATATACGGCACATAAGACAGGTGCACATACATCGTGTTCTTGCGGCCCAGATTGGAGCGCATCTGGCGGATGGCTTCCAGGAAGGGCAGCGATTCGATATCACCGACGGTGCCGCCGATTTCGACGATGGCAACGTCTACGTCGCCGGCGCCTTCGCGTACCTTGTGCTTGATTTCATCGGTAATGTGCGGAATCACCTGCACCGTACCGCCCAGATAGTCGCCGCGACGTTCTTTGGCGATCACGGATTCGTATACCTGGCCGGATGTGAAGTTATTGCTTTTTTTCATGCGCGAGCGGATAAAACGCTCGTAATGGCCGAGGTCAAGGTCGGTTTCGGCGCCGTCTTCGGTCACGAAGACTTCACCGTGCTGGAACGGGCTCATGGTGCCCGGGTCGACGTTGATATATGGGTCGAGCTTAAGCATGGTGACTTTGAGCCCGCGCGATTCGAGGATAGCAGCGATAGACGCAGCAGCAATGCCCTTGCCCAGGGAAGATACGACGCCACCGGTCACGAAGATGTACTTGGTCATGGGAGTACTACTCTGTGGGAATCCGGGATTTTAACCTGAATCGCGCCACAAATGAACACGCTATTCAGAACTCTTGTTATGCTTGTCGTTGGTACGGGTAAAATGCAAATCGGCTGTTTTGCCGGAAAAAACTGCTGGCGCTCTTAGTTAAATCCGTTAAAATGGCTGCCGGTTTTGTGCGGACCGGGGCTCGCCCCTTGTTGTCCGCCATCTAGCTTGCTTATCTGCTTGTTTTTATGATATAAAGCCGGTCTTTACCGGTTTTGGGAGTGATTAACCATGGCGCGAGTATGCAAAGTCACCGGCAAACGTCCGATGACCGGGAACAATGTTTCCCACGCCAATAACAAGACGAAACGTCGTTTTCTGCCGAACCTGCAGTACCGCAAGTTCTGGGTCGAAAGCGAAAACCGTTGGGTGCGCCTGCGCGTTTCCAATGCAGCCCTGCGTACCATCGACAAGAACGGTATCGAATCCGTTCTGGCCGATCTGCGTGCGCGCGGCGAAATCTGATAGCGAAGGATCATCATGCGCGACAAGATCAAGCTCGAATCGACTGCTGGCACTGGCCACTTTTACACCACGACCAAGAACAAGCGCACTATGCCTGAGAAAATGGAGATCAAGAAATTTGATCCTGTTGTCCGCAAGCATGTGATCTACAAGGAAACCAAGCTTAAGTAAGCTTGATATCTTTGACTTGATCGTAAAGAACCCTTCGCTGGTGCACGGCGAAGGGTTTTTTTTATCTGTATTTCCTGCTCAGTCTTTATTGGCTGCCTGCAATGTCTTTTTGGCCAGTAGCAGATCGCGCCATACGGCAGCTTTTTCCTGCGGGTTACGCAGCAGATAGGCCGGATGCAGGCTGGCAACCAAGGGGATGCCCTGATAGTCGTGCACCTGCCCGCGAAGCTGGCCGATGCTGGCCTTGCTTTGCAACAAGGTCTGGCTGGCAAAACGCCCCAGCGTCACAATCAGTTCGGGTTTGAGCAAGGCGATCTGGGCGGCCAGATAAACCTGACAGGCGGCAACTTCATCGGCTTGCGGGTTGCGGTTGATCGGCGGACGGCACTTCAGGATGTTGGTGATATAGACATCGTGTTCGCGATCCAGCCCGGCCGCCTGCAATATATTGTTGAGCAGCATGCCGGCTGCGCCGACAAAAGCCTCGCCCTGCAAATCCTCGTTTTCTCCGGGCGCCTCGCCAATAAACAGCCAGCGTGCCTGTGGGCTGCCGCTACCGAATACAGTCTGGTTACGCGTGTTGCTAAGCCTGCAGTCCTGGCAGCGGGCGACCTCTGCCTTGAGTTCGCTCAAGCTTAAACCTTGCAGGTTTTTTGTATTGTGCAGGGCGACTGCATGCACCGGCAAGGCCGTGGGCAGAATCGTGTTTTGGGGGGCGGCTGGCTGAGGTATGGTCGTGGCGGGCGTACTTGCCGGTAGCGAATCTGCCTGCAGTGCAGGGGCGGCTT
>NZ_RJTZ01000008.1:0-19312 GCF_024343515.1 Aquitalea sp. S1-19
GCGCTGGGCGGCGCACTCTATGTACAGACCCAGGGTGGTGCCGATATCTCGATGGGCATCGGCACCATCGTGGTCGGGCTGGCGGCGGTCATTATCGGCGAAACGCTGATTCCGTCACGCAAGCTGTGGGTCATCACGCTGGCGACAGTACTGGGTGCCCTGCTCTATCGCATACTGATCGCGCTGGCACTCAACGCCGATTTTATCGGCCTGGCCGCGCAGGATCTGAACCTGATCACCGCACTTCTGGTTGGCTTTGCCTTGGTGCTGCCGCTGATCAAGACCAAGTTCAAAACACTGACCGGAGGACTGGCCAAATGATGCGCGCCGACAATCTGCAAAAAACCTTCAACCCGGGTACGCCAGTCGAAAACCATGTACTGCGCGGCATGTCGCTGACCATAGAAACCGGCCAGTTCGTCACGGTGATAGGCAGCAATGGGGCTGGCAAGTCGACGCTGCTTAATGCCATTTCCGGCGATATACAGCCTGACTCCGGCCGGCTGTTTATCGACCAGCAGGATGTGACACGCATGGGTGCATGGCAGCGTGCCAAGCTGGTAGCACGGGTATTCCAGGACCCTATGGCCGGTACCTGTGAAGGGCTGAGCATAGAAGAAAATCTGGCGCTGGCCTGGCAGCGCGGAGAGAAACGCGGTCTGGGACTGGCCGTCAAAAAAGCACAGCGCGAATTATTCCGCGACAAACTCGCGACGCTAAAGCTGGGACTGGAGAACCGCTTATCAGACCGCATGGGACTGCTTTCCGGCGGACAGCGCCAGGCCATCAGCCTGTTAATGGCCTCGCTGCGTCCCTCGCGCATCCTGCTGCTGGATGAACACACGGCGGCACTGGACCCGAAAACCGCAGCTTTCGTACTGGAGCTGACCGACCAGATCGTGCGCGACAATAAACTCACCGCGCTGATGGTGACCCATTCCATGCGTCAGGCGCTGGACCATGGCGACCGTACGGTCATGCTGCATCAAGGCCAGGTAGTGCTGGATGTGAGCGGTGAAACACGCCGGCAGATGCAGGTGGCCGATTTGCTGTCCATGTTCGAAAAGACCCGCGGTGAAGTCATTGATGATGATGCCTTGCTGCTAGGCTAGCGCAATACCCGGTAGGGCGTACATCTGCCACGGCAACCTTTATTGCATATCTAGGCTATGATTCACAATATGCATGAATGATTACCTCATACTGAAGGTTGCCCGATGAAGATGTTGCCCTGCCTGTTTGCTCTGCTCTGCCTGCTTGCGCCTGCGGCACAGGCAGAGGGGGTGATGCTTAACCTGAATGCCAGCGCCGAGCGTGAACTTGCCAATGACGAGTTTCAGGCCACGTTCTATGTCGAGGACAAGGCCAGCGACCCCGCCGTTCTGGCCGAACGCCTGAATCGCCAGCTTGCCCGTGCCGCCGCTACCGCTAAAGGCTTTCCCTCCGTCACCAGCCGCAACAGCGGCTACAATAGCTGGCCCTTATACGATAAGAACGGCAAGCTTCAGGCATGGAGCGCGCGCGCATCGCTCAGCATTCAAAGCCGCAATATGCAACAAGCCGGTGAACTGACCGTGCAATTGCAGCGCTTTATGCTGCTCTCCAGTGTGGATTTCCGGGTTTCTGAGCAGCTCAGACGCGAAACAGAACAACAGCTGATTCCTCAAGCCATTCATAGCTTGCGCGCACAGGCGCAAATCGCCGCCCGTGCGTTGGACAAAACGCAGATCGCGGTACGCGAGCTGACGCTGGGGCAAAATACACCGCCTCCCTCGTTCCGTCCTGTCATGCTCAAGTCCTCCGCCATGGAAGCCGCAGCGCCCGCCAATCCCGACTGGCAAGCCGGTGTTAGCCTGCTACGACTGGAAGTATCCGGCAAGGTAGAGCTACTTTAGATACACAACACTTTCGTCTTGCTGTTCATTGGGTTACAGTTCGACATTGAATCATTGGCTTTGCTGCCAACCTAACACCGACAGACTATGAAACTGCTTGCTTCACCCACCAGTCCCTTTGCACGAAAAGTGCGCATCGTACTGGCCGAAAAAAAAATAGAATGTCCGATCCAGATCGAGCAACCCTGGCAGGCCGACAGCCACATTAGCGACTACAACCCGCTGGGCAAGGTACCGGCCCTTGAGCTGGATGATGGCAGTGTGCTGTTCGACTCGCGTGTCATTGTCGAATATCTGGATAGTATCTCGCCCGTTTCCCGCCTTTACCCGCAGGAAAGACGGGTGCTGATCGATACCCGGCGCTGGGAAGCCCTAGCTGACGGCCTCTGTGATGCGGCCGTTTCCATCGTGATCGAGCGCCGCCGCCCTGCCGACAAGCAAATGGAAGAATGGGTCCAGCACCAGCATGCAAAAATCACCCGTGCACTGGCGACCATGAGCCGGGACCTGGGCGAACGCTTGTGGTGCAACGGCGAGGCTTACAGCATTGCCGACATTGCCGTAGGCTGCAGCCTAGGCTATCTGGCGCTGCGCTTTCCCGAGCTTGACTGGCAGGCCGATTACGCCAATCTGGCCGCACTGCAGGACAAACTATCCCTGCGACCATCATTTATCGATACCCGCCCCGCCTGCGCATAACCCTTGTCTACCGGCTATCGGCCGGAAGACCCGGAGCAGACCGACCCGGCCGCCCATGCGTCCGGGTCGCATTCTATGCGGTTACGCCCGCCATCTTTCGCCCGGTACAATGCGCGGTCAGCACGCTCGATCAGCCAGTCCAGATCCGGCTCGGCCACACGGGATTCAGCCACTCCCAGACTGACCGTCACCCGCAAGCTAGCGGACAAATCGGGATAGGGCTGTGCCGCAATCGACTGACGTATGCGCTCGGCGACTTCCAGCGCCTCGTCCAGCGGCGTATGCCTGAGCAAGACCACCAGCTCCTCCCCGCCATAACGGGCCGCCAGATCACTGGGACGCAACAGCACTGGCAGCAGCCGTCCCAATATGCGCAGGACTTGATCGCCGGCCAGATGGCCATAGTGATCATTGACCTGCTTGAAGTGGTCGATATCGATCAGCAGCAAAGAGCAAGGCATGCCATGCCGCTCGGCATTGGCCAGCTCGCGTCTGGCCATCTCCATAAAATGGCGGCGGTTATACAAACCGGTCAGCTCATCGGTCAGCGCCAGTTCGGCCAATTTCCGATTCAGCAGGCGCAACTGGCTGGCCGTACGTTTAAGCGTACCCGTCCAATGCTGCAATATCTGGTAAAAGAAATAGGCGATGAAAACCACCAGCACCGACAGCACGATGTGGATGATCTGCAGCACCTGCAAGGCTGACAGAGCCACCGTAGGCCAACCGATACGGTCATAGTGGACAAATGCCTGCTCGACATAAACACCATGCAATCTGACCGCCAGAAAAACATAAAGCAATAAGGCGAGCAGCAGCAAAGCCGTCGTCCATAGGGAGTACGTCAGGCGCACCCTGCGCCGAGTCAGCCATGGCAGTCTGTCAAGCGCACGTTCGATACGTCGCCCGTACAGCCAGAGTAATGGTAGCAACAACGCGAAATTAGCCAGCATGCCCAGCCAGCGACCAAGCCACAGACTCAGCAACTGCGCATAGCCGGACTGGCTGGCATAGACACCGACCAGCACATCCAGCGAGGCAAACGTTGCACTCACCGTCACCATCATCAAAAAAAACAGCAGATTATCGCCAGAGGAAAGGTCGGGCCGCATGGGCACGGCACGGTAGCCCAGATACAAGATAAGCAAAGCCAGCAAATGTGTCGCTCCGGATAGCAAGATAAACGGCAGCGAAAAATGCATGACCCATGCGGCAAACAGCGCACTGAGCAAGGCCAGCGCACCTCCCAGCGCGATACCGAACCAGAGCGTCCACAAGATAGCCAGCAACATGCCAGGAGCCAGTACCAGCGGCAACACCTCGGCATGCCAAGGCAAAGACAGGCTCAGCCAGGACGCTGCGGCAGGCCAACCCACTGACAGCAAGCACAGGCTCAGCGACAAAAACCAGGCCAGCGCCAGACGCCGGACTATCCCCCGCTGCGCAACAGGACGCAGCAGGCGAAAACGCAGCATGCGCGCGCCAGAGTCCACTTCCGTCTGTGCATCAAGCAAGGAAGAAGCGGGCAGATGGCAAGCAGCCTCATCCGCGGCAGGGGAGAAAATATCGGCAGCATCCGGCATGCCATCAGCCTAGTTGATCGATGCCGCAATAGCCAATCCGTCCAGCATCAACGGATGCAAAAATCAGCCGCGCGGATGATGTTCCCGGTGCAGCTGGCGCAAACGCTCGCGGGCGACATAGGTATAGATCTGGGTCGTCGAAATATCGGCGTGGCCAAGCAATAACTGCACTACACGCAGGTCTGCACCATGGTTGACCAGATGCGTGGCAAAAGCATGGCGCAGGGTATGCGGGCTGACATGGCTCAAACCCAGCTGCGTCGCGTAGCGTTTAATCAGAAACCAGGCCATCTGCCGCGTCATGCGGCTACGCCTGACCGTCACGAACACATCATCGCAAGCCGCCCCCGCCAGCAAAACCGGACGGGCTTCGGTGAGATAACGCAATAACCACGCCTGCGCCACCTCGCCCATGGGCACCAGCCTTTGCTTGTCGCCCTTGCCTATGGTGGACACCACGCCGGATGCCAGATCCAGCTCGCCCAGCTGCAGGGAAACCAGCTCGGACACGCGCAGCCCGGTCGCATACATCAACTCGAACATGGATCTGTCCCGCAAGCCCAGCAAACTGGCGGCATCGGGTGCCTCAAGCAAGGCCTCCACATCGGCTTCAGATAAAGGACGCGGCAAGGCACGTACCGGCTGCGGTCCTTTCAGACGCTTGAGCGGATCATTGCTACGCACACCGGTTTTCAGCAAATAGCAAAAAAAACGCCGTGCAGCCGAAATAAGCCGTGCACGGGTCGCGGTACTCTCTTGCGCTTGTGGCAGCAGAGCCTGCGTCAGCATGGCCTCATCGACACTGACCAGATCAGTATCCAGGGCCTCAAGACGCTGCGCCAGCTTGCACAGATCGCGCCGGTAAGCATCCAGCGTATTACGCGACAAGCCATCGGTCAGCAAGCACAGATCCAGAAAAGCATCGATCAGCTCAAGACTAGCGTTCATGGGCAAGCAGCCAGCGCTTGATCGCCAGCATCTCGTTACCGGTCGACAAGTTGAAACCGCCCAGTCCGTTTTTTGCCAGCACCCGGTGGCAAGGAATAATGATGGGTAAAGGATTGCGTCCGCATGCCCCGCCAACTGCGCGCGCAACAGACCCTATGTTGGCAGCGAGTTGCTGGTAACTAAGCGTCTGTCCCGGCGCAATGGAGGCAATGGCCTGCCATACCCGCCTCTGGAATGGGGTTCCCTCCAGCTGGTAGGGCAAATCAAAGCCAAAGGAGGCATCAAGCAGCCAGGCCTGCAACTGCCGGGAAACTTCGGCGGCCAGCGTGCCAGGGCCAGCAGCCTGCAGAGCAGTGCTAGCAGGCAGAAAATCTACCCTCTGCAAGTGCTGTGCCGAGCAACGGATGCCCAGCATGGCAAAAGGCGCGGGAATAATAGCGGAATAAGAGGTCATCTTCGGAACGAAAAAAAGCGCAAGGAATGCCTTGCGCTTCATCATGACGGCAAAGCCGTCGTTTGGCCAGCGGACATCCTGTCCGCGGTCAATTAGCGTGCCTTGCGTGCTGGCAGCTTTTCCTTGATACGTGCGGACTTGCCGGTCAGGCCACGCAGGTAGTACAGCTTGGCGCGACGAACGTCACCACGACGCTTGACTTCGATGGTAGCCAGCAGCGGGGAGTAAGTCTGGAAAGTACGCTCAACACCTTCACCGGCGGACATTTTGCGCACGATGAAAGAGCTGTTCAGGCCACGGTTACGCTTGGAGATTACGACACCTTCGTAAGCCTGCAGACGCTCGCGGTTACCTTCCTTGACTTTAACCTGGATGACAACGGTGTCACCTGGTGCGAATTCAGGAATGGTCTTGCCCAGACGGGCAATTTCTTCTTGCTCGAGTTGTTGAATCAGATCCATGTTAATGCTCCGCTTTCTGGGAATCTTGTTCCTGCTGGTACTCTGCCAGCAGCCGAGATTCCTGTTTTGATAATGTACGGCCCTGCAACAAGTCGGGGCGGCGTAACCAGGTACGGCCCAACGACTGTTTAAGTCGCCATTTTGCAATCAGGGCATGATTACCGGACATCAATACTTCCGGCACCCTCATCCCCCGGTACTCTTCCGGTCGTGTGTAATGCGGACAGTCCAGCAGTCCGTCGGCAAACGAGTCTTCACTCGCCGACTGCGCGTCGCCCAGCACGCCAGGCAACAACCGCAACACCGTATCCATCAACACCATCGCCGGTAACTCGCCACCCGACAGCACATAGTCGCCGATGGAAATTTCCTCGTCGACTTCGCTCTCGATCAAACGCTCGTCGACGCCTTCATAGCGCCCGCACAAGAGAATGAGACCCGGACGTTGCGACAACTCGACCGCCTTGCGGTGATCCAGTGCCCGTCCTTGTGGCGACAAATAAACAACATGACTCGTTTCGGCGCCCTGTGCCTGCTGCCTTGCCCGTGCCGCGTCAAGCGCAGCGACTAAAGGCTCGATCAGCATCAGCATGCCGGGACCACCGCCATAAGGCCGGTCGTCTATCGTACGATAGTTATTGCTAGTGAAGTCCCGCGGATTCCACGCGGAAAAATCACAGATGCCCAGCTCCACCGCGCGCCGGCTGACGCCAAAACGGGTGACTGCATCGAACATCTCGGGAAACAGCGAGATTGCGTCTATCTGCATCAGAAATCGACGCCCCAGTCGACCGAAATACGGCCGGCTGCAAGGTCAACATTCAACACAACCTGGTCGACGAAGGGAAGCAAACGCTCTTTCCCGTCATCAGCCAGCACCAGCACATCATTGGCACCGGTTTCCAGCAGGTTTTTCACCTTGCCCAGCAGCACGCCTTCCTGATTGACGACCTCCAGACCGATCAGATCGGACCAGTAGTATTCGCCCTCTTCAGTTTCAGGCAATTCTGCACGCGGCACGGCAATTTCGCATCCACGCAGAGCGTGGGCAGCATCACGCCCGTCAACACCGGCCAGTTTGGCTGCCAGTGCCTTGGGATGAACTGCACCCTCTTCGAAGGTATACGCTTTAAAGCTACCATTTTTGCCCAGCCACCAGACCGGGTAGTCAAACAGGCTATCGGCGTATTCGGTATCGGCGTGGACTTTCACCCAGCCGCGTACACCAAACGCACCACTGACATAACCCATGATGACCAGATCTTCGCTGCGCATAATGTCCTTACCCGCCAGTTGAATCACCAACGGTTAAGCAGCAGCCTTAGCCTGCTCCTTGAGCAGCTTGGCTACGGTGTCGGACACCTGAGCACCTACGCCAACCCAATGGTTCAGACGATCCATGGTGAAGCGCACACGCTCTTCTTTTTCGTTTGCAACTGGGTTGTAGAAGCCAACGCGCTCGATAAAGCGGCCATCACGACGGCTGCGGGAATCGGTAACAACGATGTTGTAGAACGGACGGTTCTTGGAACCACCGCGAGACAGACGAATTACTACCATTGTCGATAGTCCTTGAATGAAATCGGAACGTAGAAAAGCGTGCAATTCTAGGGCAATTTTTCTTTATCTGGCAAGTGTTTATTCCTGCATCACCCCCTTGCCGGCCCTCACAACACCTTGCTGACCAGCGTCAGCGCCCTGTCTTCCGGATGCACCGTGACTTCAAAGCCCAGCTTTTGCATCAGTTTCAGCATCCCTTTATTTGCCGCCAGCACCTCGCCATGCATGATTTTCAGGCCCTGCATACGCGCGGCATCAAATAGCGCATCCATCAGCACATAGCCTATGCCCCTGCCTTGCCACGAGTCGCCAACCTCCAGCGCAAACTCGCACGACTCCATATCCGGGTCGGTAATAAAACGAGCCACCGCCAGCATTTCTTCGGTGCCGTCCAGTTCGCGCACCATGGCGAGTGCCATTTCGCGGTCGTAATCAAGCTGGGTGAAGCGCACCAGTACCTGTTGTGATAGCTGCTTGATACTGGACAGGTAACGGTTGTAGCGGCTTTCCTCCGACAGGTTGCGCACAAAGGCTTGCTGCATATCCGCATCTTCCGGGCGTACCGGCCGGATAAGGACTTCGGTTTCATCCTTCAGACAGACCTGCTTCACCATATGGGCAGGGTAAGGCATGATCGCCATATGCTGATATCGCTTGCGCCCGGCAGGCACTGTGTGCAGGATAATGCTGGCATCCAACACCATCACTCCATGTTCGTCTACCAACAGCGGGTTGATCTCCAGCTCGCGCACCTCGGGCAGCTCGCAAACCATTTCCGATACCCGCAGCAAGACAGTATGCAAAGCATCGTGATCGACCTCGGGCAGATTACGGAAGGGGCCGAGTACTTTACTGATCCGGGTTCGGGCAATCATGCGCCGCACCAGATACGCATTCAAAGGCGGTAAAGCCAGCGCGCGATCCTGTAACACTTCGACGGCGATACCGCCGGCACCAAAGGCGATGACCGGACCAAACACCGAATCATGCGCAACACCGACCATGACCTCGCGCGCATAACGGTATTTTTTCATGGCCTGCACCGACACCCCGGAAATACGGGCATCCGGCTTGACTACTTGTGCCCGCTGCCAGATGGAGACAAAGGCCTGGCGCAACGTCGCCTCGTTGCTGATATTAAGCTCGACACCACTGACATCCGATTTATACATAATGTCGGGCGAGTCGATCTTGAGCACGACCGGATAGCCAATGGCCGCAGCCAGGGCGACTGCCTCATCTTCCGTCGTCGCCAGCAATGTCGGATTAACAGGAATACCAAAGCTCGCCAGCACTGCCTTCGACTCGCGCTCTGACAAGACTGCCCGCCCCTGCGCCAATACATCGGCAATCACGGCGCGTGCCGCGGCTACATCCGGCTCATGCAGCGCCCCCTCCAGCGGTCCAGGCGTTTGCAATAGCAATTGCTGGTTGTCGTGATAGGCCGCCAGATTGCGGAATACCTCGACGGCAAATTCGGGCGCACGAAAATGCGCGCATTTGGCCTTGGAAAACAGCTCCCGGCTCTCGGAGACTTTGGCATCCCCCAGCCAGGACAGGAATATCGGCTTGGAGGACTCGCGCTGCAAGCCGACCATCAGTTGCGCCGTCGTCAAATGATCGGTTCCGGCCTGCGGCGTAAAAATGACCAATACACCATCCACACCCGGATCATCCAGGCACGCTTTAACCCCGCTGCGAAAACGCATGGGCGAAGCATCACCAATAATATCGACCGGATTTGCCCGCGACCAGTTACGGGGCAGCACATCATCCAGCTGGCTCAATGTTTGCGCCGACAACTGTGCCAGCTCGACCCCATAAGTCCAGGCACTGTCGGCCGCCAATATCCCCGGGCCGATACCATTAGTCACAATCGCCAGGCGCCTGCCGGCAATACGGTACTTGGCCGCCAGCATCTTGGCCGCGGTAAACAGCTGGGCAATGGTTTGCACCTGCAGCACACCGGCGCGCGACAAGGCAACATCGAAAACATCATTACCATCAATCAGGTGGCTGGATGCCAGCACTCCCGCCTCCTGGCTTTCATAGCGCCCGGACTTGATCACCACCACCGGTTTGGTACGCGCGGCGGCACGCAGGGCGCTCATAAAGCGCCGGGCATCATGAATATGATGCACATGCAGCAAGATACCCTGGGTAAACGTGTCCGCTACCAGATAATCCAGTATCTCGCCGAACTCCACGTCCAGTGCCGTTCCGACCGATATCACACTGGAAAAACCTATCCCTTTGCTGTCTGCCCAGTCCAGCATCGCGGTACACAGAGCGGAAGACTGTGACACCAAGGCCAGATTGCCGGTTTTCACTTTGCTGGTGTAATTGGTGGCATTAAACCCAGCCACGGGGCGCATCAGCCCCAGCACATTCGGCCCCAGCACACGGATGCCATAATGGCTGGCAATAGACATGGCCTCGGCCATGATTTCACGCTCAATCTGCTCGCTGTCGGAAAACTCCTTGGCCAGCAGCATCGCCTTTACGCCTTTCTTACCGCAATCCTTCATAATCGCCGGCAAGCTGCGCAAAGGGGTCGTTACCACCGCCAGTTCCACATCCGGCTCGATCTGACGTACAGACGCTACGGCGGCGATGCCACCTACGGTCTTGTGGTTCAGATTGACCGGGTAGAGTTTCCCCTGAAAATTCCCGGCCAGCAGATTGGCAAAAACGGCCTGCCCAACAGAGCCTGGAGTATCGCTGGCACCGATGACCGCCACACTGCGCGGAGAAAACAATGAAGTAAGATAGTGGGGCTTCATGGGACTCTTCTAAAAAACCCAGCAAAATGATGGCCTCGTACCGCCTAAAGTGCGACACGCGGGATATAAATGCATGCGTGAAGTGGCATAACAAAAACTGCCTTAGTGCAATCACATAGCTTGGCCGACACCGGTTTATGATTATTGACTATACCGGTAAGCATGAACCGATAACATTCATAGCAACAAGTGGTACTTGCCACAGCTAGCCTAGCGCCCGCAAACTTGTTACGCTCTTCCACTTTCACCTTGGATATTGCACCGCAACAAAGCCCGCGTCGAGTGTTGTGCGGTAGTCACCGGAGTATATAAAGCCATCATGACGAAACGAGTCGTCACACTAGCCCACTACTACACCCAACCGGAAATCCAGCAGATGGCCGATAAGGTGGGAGACAGTCTGGAGCTGTCGCTGTTTGCACGAGAAGCCGAGGCTGACATCATTGTTTTTGCCGGCGTGCGCTTTATGGCGGAAACAGCCAAAATCCTCAACCCGGCCACAACCGTTATTTTGCCGGATGCAGGCTCGACCTGCTCCCTGGTCACCCAGACCGATGTTGTTGCGCTCAAACGCTGGCGTGAGAGCCACCCCGACCATGTCCATGTGTCGTATATCAACTCGAGCGCGCAACACAAAGCATTGTCGGACTGGATCGTCACCAGCCGTAACGTTGACGATATCATCGCGCATCTTTATGCCGAAGGGAAAAAGGTCATTTTCTCGCCGGATCGCAATATGGGTGCCTACCTGAATTACCAATACGGCTACGACATGCCGCTTTGGTCGGCGGTCTGCGAAGTACACGACAAATTCAATGAAGCGGCGCTAACCGAGGCATTCAATGCCGCCCCTGGCAAAAAATTCCTGATCGCCCATCCGGAAAGCCCGCTACCGGTACTGCAAAAAGCCGATTATGTCGGCTCGACATCCGGCATGCTCAATTGGGTCAAAGCCTATGCCGATGATCCGAAAGCCGTGATTTTTGTCGCCACCGAAGATGGGATTCTGTACAACATGGGCCTAGCGCGTCCCGACCTCGACTTGCGTCAGGCGCCTATCTACGCCGGTTGCCAGTGCAACTCCTGCCCCTATATGAAAATGAACACCATCGAGGCTGTGCGCCGGGCACAACAAGGCGAAGGACTGGAAATAGATTACCTGAGCGAGGCGGAAATGGCGGCAGCCCGCCTGCCGATAGAACGCATGCTCGAGTTCAGCCAGCGTTATTACGCCTAAGCTCTTTTGCCTTTATACCTATGCCTGTTTTACAACAGGTCGCTTGCTTACCGTCACCCAGCTGTTGTGACGGTAAGCAGCAAGGATACAATCAGGCGGTCACTCGGAGAGTTTGCATGAAATTCCTCATCAGCAACGACGACGGTTATTTTGCCCCCGGCATTGCCGCTCTGGCTTCTACGCTGGCACGCCACGGCAAAGTTGTCGTTGTCGCCCCCGAGCGTGACCGTAGTGGTGCCAGCAATTCACTGACACTGGACCGGCCACTCAGCGTACGCAAAGCAGACAACGGTTTTTTTTACGTCAACGGCACCCCAACCGATTGCGTCCATCTGGCTGTGACCGGCCTGCTCGACTTTCGCCCAGATATCATCTTCTCCGGCATCAATCATGGTGCAAATATGGGAGATGACACGATTTATTCCGGCACTGTCGCGGCAGCAACCGAAGGCTATCTACTCGGCAGTCCTTCGGTTGCGGTTTCGCTATGCGGCCGCTCGGGCAATAATTTTGCAACGGCAGCACATGTCGTCGACGAGTTGGTTGAACGCATATGTAACCGTCCCTTCTCCCGCCCGACCCTGCTCAATGTCAACATACCCGACATTCCACTTGATGCCCTGCAAGGCAGTTTGGTCACCCGCCTAGGGCGCCGCCATCATGCCGAACCCGTAGTTCAGAGCCTGAGCCCGCGCGGCGACAAGGTTTACTGGGTTGGCACGGTCGGGTCTGCTCAGGACGCTGGAGAAGGAACGGACTTCTACGCAGTGGCCAATCACCATGCCTCAATCACACCGCTGATGATAGATCTGACCGCCTACGACCAACTGGACGGGATCAAGTCATGGCTACAGCCGTAAGTCAGCCCCCCGCTGCCTGGGGCATGCTGTCCGAACGCACCCGGCTGCGCATGAGCGAGCGCTTGCGCCAGCGTGGCATTTGCGATGAGCGCGTTTTGATGGCCATGAGCCAGGTGCCACGCCACCTGTTTGTCGATGAAGCACTCGCAAGCCGAGCCTATGATGACGTTTCCCTGCCTATCGGGCACGGACAGACTATATCGCAGCCCTTTACCGTAGCCCGCATGACTGAGCTGCTCATCACCGGACGCGCCCCCGGACGCATCCTTGAGATCGGTACCGGTTGCGGCTACCAAAGTGCCGTACTGCTGCAAACCGGCGCAGAGGTGTATTCAATCGAACGCCTAGGTGTCCTGCTGGAAAAAGCCAGACGCAATCTGCGTGCGGCGCGGCTAATACATGCACGTCTTTTACATGGCGATGGTCATGCAGGCCTGCCGGAAACTGCGCCATTCGATGGAATCATCATGACTTGTGCAGCCAGCTCCATTCCTGCATTGCTGCTGGAACAGCTGGCGGAAAACGGACGAATGATCATGCCACTGGGTGAGCAAGAGCAGCATTTGCTATTGCTTGAAAAGACGGAAAGCGGCATCCGACAGACCCGACTGGATCCGGTAAAATTTGTCCCCCTGCTGCCCGGACGGATTTAACGCAGACGCACTGGCACAAAAACGACAGTCTGCCGTCTAGATTATTTACACGGAAAGCCATACGGCATATAAAGAATCATGCAGAACAAGATGCACAATAGAATAAACAGAAACTTAACAATATTAGGCACCTGCTCTTCGCTACTACTAAGCGCATGTGCACAAACGACACATAACCCTGCTCCTATTATTTCCGCTCAGGAGACAAGAAGTACGCAAACGACCAGCGCCAGTGTGGTCAATATGGAAAGCGCAGAAACGACACCATTGGCTATGCCCGCCAATAGAGTCAAGCCGGTAAATGTCAACCGAGGGGGAGAAACGAGCCACACGGTACAAGCAGGTGAAAACCTGTACCGGATTTCTCTTAACAATGGTTTGCGCCATCAGGATGTCGCCCTGTGGAATGGTCTGAATGGCTTTGATATCAAGGTTGGACAAATTTTACGGCTGACGCCACCAGGCACGGTAACGGCCGATGCGGGCGTCAGACAAGTGAGTAGCGGCAATACAAGCACGGTGGCGACACCGACAGACAATGCCACGCTCAAGCGCTACCCCAAAGCCTTGAAATTGCCTTATAGCGAGAATGCACTCAAGGAACTGGCGCAGAAAAGCGAAGGACAAACGACCGCAACAGCAGGCACAACCATCAGCAGTCCGGTAATCAAGACGCCGGTCATCACGCCGCCACCAGCAGCGGCCAAGGTCGTGCCGCCGATTGCCAAGCCTGCCGTCGCGGCAACGGAAGCAGCGGCCAGTACAAACAGTAACAAGCCGGCACTGGACAACAGCATAGGCTGGATCTGGCCGACCGAAGGCAAAGTCGTTCGCCGTTTTTCTGAGCAGAACAAAGGCTTGGATATTGGCGGAAAACTGGGACAAAACGTGATCGCAGCCGGCGATGGCAAGGTGGTCTATAGCGGCAGCGGACTCAAGGGCTACGGCAAGCTGATTATCATCAAGCATGACAAGGTTTTCCTGTCGGCCTATGCACACAATGACGAATTGCTGGTCAAGGAAGGGCAAAGCATCAAAAAGGGGCAAAAAATAGCCACCATGGGCAATACGGATACGGATCAGGTCAAGCTGCATTTCGAAATCCGAGAATACGGTAAACCGGTAAATCCTGAAAAATATCTGGCCAATTAAGCCTGAAGCAGCGGTTCTTTCCTGCTTTGGTCGACAAAAAAGCCGTAGAAAGCGGGAGGGAACATGAAAGACACGTTAGATACCATCGAAGACAGTGGTGATGAAAACGAACTACTGGATGCCGAGGAAAAGCAGGCCGATGCTGAAGAATCGACCAGCGAGGCCGCAGAGCATGAAGACGTTGCCGATGTTACCCAGATTTACCTCAATGACATCGGCAGCAATGCACTACTGACTCCGCCGCAGGAGCTGGCTCTTGCACGGCGTGTCGTACAGGGCGACTTCGAAGCACGACAAAAGATGATCGAGCACAATCTGCGTCTGGTGGTGAATATTGCCAAACACTACATTAACCGTGGGCTCACCCTGCTCGACCTGATCGAGGAGGGAAATATCGGGTTGATGCATGCTTTGGAAAAATTCGACCCCGAGCGTGGCTTTCGTTTTTCGACCTATGCCACCTGGTGGATACGCCAGAGCATAGAGCGCGCAATCATGAATCAGTCACGCACCATCCGGCTACCGGTTCATGTCATCAAGGAACTGAATGTCTATCTGCGCGCTTCACGCCATCTGGAAAGCAAAAGGGGACGCGAGCCTACGGTAGAAGATATTGCCCAGCATGTAGGCAAACCGGTAGAGGACGTGCGGCGCATCATGAGCCTGAACGAGCGCATGGCCTCGCTCGATGCGCCGCTGGACATTGATCCTATGCTTTCCATTGGCGAGTCGATTCCGGATGAGCAGCATGAAGAGCCGGATATTCAGTTGCACAATCTGCAAGTAGAGAAATATGTCCACCACTGGCTGGCACAACTATCAGACAAACAGCGCATGGTCATCGAGCGCCGCTACGGTCTGGATGGACATGAAATCTGCACACTGGAAGAGCTGGCCAGTTCCCTCAACCTGACGCGGGAACGCGTACGCCAGATACAAATAGAAGGGCTGGAACACTTGCGTCGCATTCTGCGGCGCCAAGGCGTAGCCAAAGATCTTCTTATCTAAGCCATGAGGCTGGCACACAGGCAAAAACAAGCCCCTCCGCTTGCTTTTGCCTTCTTTTTTATCTCGTCAGCTACTCACCGCCTATGCCTGTACATACCAGAGTTGCACGGCAAAACATTTGCATTTAAGCCCTGTTTCGCGCACACTTTATTTAAAAGTCATAAGCACAATTCGAATCGGAAGCAAGAAGGGTAATCTCGTGTTCTCTTGGCTAAAAAACCGCTGGCACCGTACCGGACTGACCGCCTATATCACCCACTCCGATTGCCTGGGACACAATATGGGGGTCGGTCACCCGGAATGCCCCGAGCGTCTGATCGCTATCCGTGACCAACTGATGGCATCCCAGATTTTCGACACCCTGCAAGAGATCGACGCACCGCTAGTTACACCGCAGCAACTGGCCCGTGTCCACCCGCCCCGCTATGTCGACTATATCGAAGCCTGTACGCCGCAGGTTGGCACTTTCCGCATAGACCCGGACACGGCCATGTCACCAGGCACCCTGCCCGCTGCACAGCGCGCAGCAGGCGCGGTAGTTAAGGCCGTGGAGCTGGTCTGCGAAGACAAAGTGCCCAATGCATTTTGCGCTATTCGCCCCCCTGGGCATCATGCCGAGAGCGCCAAATCCATGGGGTTTTGCTTCTTCAACAATATCGCGGTCGGCGTAGCGCACGCGATGTCGGTCTACAAATATGAGCGCGTTGCGATTGTCGATTTCGACGTGCATCACGGTAATGGCACCGAGGAGATCTTCAAGGATGACCCCCGAGTCCTGATGGCCTCGATGTTCCAGCACCCCTTCTTCCCCTATTGCGGCGACACGCCAGCAGGCAGCAACCCCCATATGCACAATGTGCCAATGAAAGCCGGTTCGGGTAGCCGCGAGTTTCGCGAAGCCGTCGAAACCGTATGGCTGCCAGCACTGCATGACTTCCAGCCGCAAATGCTGTTTATCTCAGCCGGCTTTGACGCGCATCGCGAAGATGATATGGGCTCGATGGGACTGACCGAGTCGGACTACGAGTGGGTCACCCGCCATTTGCTGCAGATCGCCGACCTGTACTGTCAGGGCCGGGTCGTGTCGGTGCTGGAAGGGGGTTATGACCTGTCATCGCTGGCACGCAGCGTGACAGCCCACTTGCGTGCGCTGTCTGATACCTGATTAAAGGTGCGGGAAACCCCAAAGCGGTTCAGGCTTTCGGGTTTCCTGTTATCACAATGCCAGATGACTTAAAGGCAATGCCGTGGTCTGCTTGAAATCCTTAAGCACAAAACTAGACTTCACATCCTCGACTCCGGGGTGCTGCAGCAACTGATCCATCACAAAGCGGGAAAAGTGCGGCAAGTCCTGGAAGTAAACCTGCAACAGATAATCCATATCGCCCGTCATCGCATAGCAATTCACCACCTCCTGCCATCCCTGTACCGCCTCGATAAAAGACTTGAGATTGCCCGCCCGTTTCTCCAGCTTGACCCGTACAAAGGCATGCAGTCCAAGCCCCAGGCAAGCCGGGTCCAGCAAGGCCACATACTGACGGATCACGCCTGACTCCTCCAGCTGCTTAAGCCGGCGCAAACAAGGCGAAGGCGACAAAGCAACCTTTTCCGCCAGTTCGACATTCGACAAGCGCCCATTCAATTGCAGCGCAGCCAGCATTTTCAAATCCGTTTTATCCAGAACCAGATTCGGCATGGTTTCTCCTTTTTCGATAATTTATTTGTAATTTTTATCTTTATTTCAATCTGATGCAGCCATAGAACGCACACAAATTGCTGTGTGCTTACTCTAGAATGAAATGCCAAAATCAGTCCAGATATTAGCGTCAGATTGCCCGTTTGAGTGTTGTAAGAGAGGAACTACGATGCAAAGCACCGACTTTCCGGTCTCAACAAGCAAAACCAGCTTACCGCATGTAAAAACTGATATTCATCACACACCGGTACCGGCATACAGCGCATGCGAGCGCGAAACATGGCGATGCCTGCTCTCGCGTCAACAAACACAATGGCCGGATCGCGCCTGTGACGAGTATCTGAACGCACTGGAAGCCACCGGCCTATCCCCGGCAAGCATTCCGCAGCTTGCCGACATCAGCGACCGCATCCAGCGCCAGACAGGCTGGACCATTGAGCGGGTCGACGGCATCGTGCCCGACCAGATTTTCTTCGCCATGCTGGCCGCGCGCGTCTTCCCGTCGACCGACTTTATCCGTAAGCCGGAAGATATCGACTACACCCCGGCACCCGATATGTTCCACGACCTGGTCGGCCATGCCCCTCTACTCACTCACCCGCGCTTCAGTAACTTTTTCCAGCGCTTCGGCGAAGCCGGCAGCGCCGCCTTTGCCCAGGACCACCCCGCCCGCGTGTGGCTGGCGCGGATTTACTGGTATAGCGTCGAGTTCGGCCTGATACGCAGCCGGCAAGGGCTGCGTATCTACGGCGCCGGCATTCTGTCCTCGCATCAGGAAGTGAGCTACAGCCTGTCGGATGCCACGACCAAACACCGCTTCGACCTTGATCACATGGCGCAAACGCCTTACGACGTCTGGCACATGCAAGACACTTTGTTCGTCATCGATAGCTTTGACCAGCTGGAAAATGAGTTTGCCCGCTGGACCGCCCACCACGGTCTGGCTTGATAACAAAAGAGGAGATCAAGATGGAGACAGACAACATCAACCCGCTAGGCTGTGACGGCTTTGAATTTGTCGAATACACCGCCCCCGATGCAGCCGGGATCGAGCAACTGAAGCAACTCTTTGCCACCTTAGGCTTCAGCGAAGTGGCACGCCACCGCCACAAGGCCGTCAGTCTCTATCGCCAAGGGGATATCAACTTTATCCTCAATGCCGAGCAGCAACACCCTGCCCGGCTGTTTGGCGAGCAACACGGCCCCTCAGCCTGCGCCATGGCATGGCGGGTCAAGGACGCAGCTGCCGCCTACGCCTACGCACTGGCACAGGGTGCCAAGCCCTACACCCGCCCCATCGGCTATATGGAGCTGAATATTCCGGCAATTGAAGGCATAGGCGGCTCTGCCCTCTATTTCGTCGACCGCTACGGCCCCAAGCACGATATCTACGACGTCGACTTCATTCCGCTTGCCGGCATAGAGCAGCACCCGCAAGGCGCCGGCCTCAAGACCATCGACCATCTCACCCATAATGTCCGGCGCGGCCAGATGAAACACTGGGCCGATTTTTACCGCAACATCGGCAACTTCCGCGAAATCCGTTACTTCGATATCGAGGGCAAGCTGACCGGCCTCAAATCCATGGCCATGACCAGCCCCTGCGGCAAGATCCGCATTCCCATCAATGAATCTTCCGATGACAAAAGCCAGATTGAGGAATTTCTGGTGGCATATCACGGCGAAGGCATTCAGCACATCGCCCTGTCCAGCGAGGATATTTACGCCAGCGTGGAACAACTCGCCGCCGGCCTGCGCTTTCTGGGTACGCCAGACACCTATTACGCACGCGTGAACCAGCGCTTGCCCGAGCACGGTGAGGACTTGTCGCGTCTGCAACGCAATCACATTCTGATTGACGGTGCACCAGGCGAAGGTGGGGGCATCCTGCTGCAGATTTTCACCGAAACCGTCATTGGCCCGATCTTTTTCGAGATCATCCAGCGCAAGGGTGACGAAGGCTTTGGCGAGGGCAATTTCAAGGCCTTGTTTGAATCCATAGAGGAAGATCAACTACGCCGCGGCGTGCTGCAAGCATGATGAAAGTCGCTGCCAATTTGTCAAAATCGGCTTTTATGGAAATTCACCCTTGACTCAAGCGCTTTCGTCTGGTTAAATGCACGCCTCTGAACGCGATGCAGCACAGCGTGAAGGCCTGTTAGCTCAGTTGGTAGAGCAGCGGATTGAAAATCCGCGTGTCCTTGGTTCGATTCCGAGACAGGCCACCAGCACTTTATTGCACCACGGCAGAGGCCTGTTAGCTCAGTTGGTAGAGCAGCGGATTGAAAATCCGCGTGTCCTTGGTTCGATTCCGAGACAGGCC
>NZ_RJTZ01000008.1:19332-55018 GCF_024343515.1 Aquitalea sp. S1-19
CGGATTGAAAATCCGCGTGTCCTTGGTTCGATTCCGAGACAGGCCACCAGCACTTTATTGCACCACGGCAGAGGCCTGTTAGCTCAGTTGGTAGAGCAGCGGATTGAAAATCCGCGTGTCCTTGGTTCGATTCCGAGACAGGCCACCAGATACCGAAAAAGCCCGAATCCATGATTCGGGCTTTTTCTATTTCAGCGCCCGACTACGCTCCGGGCGAAAACCCGCTCAGGAAAACTGGCGGATATATGCCGCAACCCCGCCCAGCAGCATCTCGATCGAAATGGCGGTCAACACCAGCCCCATCAGCCGCTCCAGCGCCGTAATCGCCTGCTCGCCCAGCCATTTTTGCAAACGGTTGGAAAACAGAAACACCACAGTGGTCACCAGAATGGAAATCAGCAAGGCACCAACCCACTCCAGCATGCGGTCAGGCTCGCGAGTTGCCATTAATAACACTGTCGCCATGGCCGAGGGCCCGGCAATCAGCGGAATGGCAATCGGAACGATAAACGGCTCTCCGCTCACCTTATCCCCACCCAAAGCCCCACCCTCGCCGGGGAAGATCATCTTGATGGCAATCAGGAACAAAATCACGCCGCCCGCCACGCTTAAAGACTCGTCGCTCAGGTGCATCACCTTAAGAAAAGTCTGCCCGCCGAACATAAAAGCCAGCAAGACGCAAAACGCGATCAGGCATTCGCGGTAGACCACGCGCCGCCGCCGCTCAGGCTTAACCTGTTTGAGCGCGGAAATAAACAAGGGAATATTACCCAGCGGGTCAGTAATCAGGATCAGTAGAATGGTCGCTGAGATAAAAGTCGATTCCATGGCAGAACCATCCCCGGCAATAAAATGATAAAGGCGTACGAATTATCGCACGCCTTTATCACAAACAGGACAAAACCGAGCTTTATCCGCCCGCACCCTCCTTGGCACGATTGGAGCCGGCTACCATGGGAATGACAAACAGCCGACAATCCAGCGCGCCGTTAAACAGCGGCATGCGCTGCTTAGGGCTCAGCCGGATCAGTTTGGCCAGACGTAAATCTCCGGTAAAGAAATTGGCCGTCCAGCCGGAAAAGTGCTGCTTGAGCCAGCCACCCAACTGCGGATACAGCAGTGCCAGACCTTCCTGCTCGTCCAGACGCACACCATAAGGCGGGTTGGTAACAATCAGGCCCGTTTCGGCATGCGGACGGGTATCCAGCACATCGCTTTGCGCAATCTGCACCAAACCATGCAACCCAGCCTGTTTAAGATTGTGCCGCGTCTTCACCAGCATCTGCACAGATACATCCGAGCCACGAATAGGCAAGGCCGTCAGCGGCTTCTCGGCCTGACGCGCCCGCGCCTGCACGCTTTCCCACTCGACCGCATCAAAACTGCGCAAATCGCGGAAGGCAAAATCTCGCAAACGCCCCGGCGCCCGGTTCAACGCAATATCGGCAGCCTCAACCAGAAAAGTCCCGCTACCCATCATCGGGTCAAGCAAAGCCTGCGAACCGTCATAGCCGGCCAGGAGCAAAATGCCCGCAGCCAGATTCTCGCGCAGCGGTGCCTCGCCGGTGTCTTCGCGCCATCCGCGCTTGAACAGCGGCTCGCCGCTGCTGTCGATATACACCGTTGCCTGATCTGCGGATAAAAACACATGGATACGCACATCGGGATAACGGGTATCCACGCTAGGACGCCCCAGATCGGCCTGACGGAAACGGTCGCACACCGCATCCTTAACCTTGAGCGAAATAAAATCCAGGCTACGCAGGGCCGAGCCGACGCCATCAGTTTTGACCTTGATGGTCTTGCCGACGGCAAACCAGCGCGGCCAGTCTATGGTCAGCGCCAGCTTGTACACATCCTGCTCGCTACGGTAAGGGCCTTGCGCCAGCTGGATCAGGATACGGCTGGCCGTACGCGACTCCAGATTGGCGCGCATCATCACGGCGTTATCACCGCAAAAAGCCACGCCATTGTTACGCTTATCAATGGACGTTGCCCCAAGCGCGGCCAGCTCTTCGGCCAGCACACCTTCCAGGCCACGCGGGCAAGGCGCAAACATGGCGCTGACACGCTCGGCGCGTATGGCAACCGGCGCGCGCCCGTGCGGCCGCGCTTCGGGTGGCGCTGGCGCACGGGAAGGCGCAGCAACAGGCACGGCGGCCGGCGTTTGAGGCTCGGTCCCAGCCTCGTCAAGCGGACGTATAAAATGACGG
This sequence comes from Aquitalea sp. S1-19, assembly GCF_024343515.1. Taxonomy (NCBI): domain Bacteria; kingdom Pseudomonadati; phylum Pseudomonadota; class Betaproteobacteria; order Neisseriales; family Chromobacteriaceae; genus Aquitalea; species Aquitalea sp. S1-19. The sequence goes on from NZ_RJTZ01000008.1 coordinate 21,546, forward strand.
CTCGATTGCGAGCGCTGGCGGGATCGGAAACTGGACATGCCCACTCCTTATTAGCAATCCCGCATCTTAGCGGATTTTGTGTCTGCGTTCTTGGTGAGCAACCATGCTTTGGGCTACCATCGCCGGCTTAATGGAAGGAAAACGGCATGATAGCGCGTGAATTTGCGGAAAAACTACTAGCCTGGCAACGCCAACACGGTCGCCACAACCTGCCCTGGCAAGTCAGCGATCCGTACCGCGTCTGGCTGTCCGAGATTATGCTGCAGCAAACTCAGGTCAGCAGCGTGCTGGTGTATTACGCCCGCTTTATCGAACGCTTTCCCGATGTACACACACTCGCCCAAGCCTCGGTCGACGAAGTCCTTACCCTGTGGAGCGGCTTGGGCTATTACAGCCGGGCCCGTAACCTGCATAAAGCCGCCATGATGGTGTGCGAAGAGTTCGGTGGTGCTTTTCCCGAACAGCCAGCGCAGCTCATACGCCTGCCCGGCGTAGGGCGCTCGACTGCGGCAGCCATCTCGGCCTTTGCCTTCTCGCGCCGCCACGCCATTCTAGACGGCAACGTCAAACGGGTACTGGCACGCGTATTCGGCATTGCCGGCTGGCCGGGCGAAAAAAAGATAGAAAACAGCATGTGGCAGCTGGCCGAGAGCCTGCTCCCGGCATCCGCAGACGACATGCCCGCGTACACCCAGGGCATTATGGACCTGGGGGCGACACTATGCTCCCGTGGCAAACCCTCTTGCGAACACTGCCCGATGCGGCAGGACTGCATGGCATATCTGGAGGCGCGTACCAGCGAGCTTCCCACTGCGCGCCCGAAAAAAGCGATTCCCACCCGCTACGCCACCTTGCTGATGGCCATGCACAACGGACAGGTATTACTGGTGCGGCGCCCGCCCACCGGCGTCTGGGGCGGCCTGCTCTCCCTGCCTGAGCTGGGCGCGACCCACAGCGCACAAGACTGGCTGCAACAAGCCGGCGAAGGCGACATCCTGCCAGCCTGGCCGGAGATCGAACATGTCTTCACCCACTTTCGCCTAATCATCACACCGCTGCCCGTCAGCCTGAGCATGCTGCACACGCAGGCCCAAGACAGTGCGGCATGCTGGCTCCCCTTGGCCGATGCGGCCGATGCCGGCGTACCCGCGCCAGTCAAGCGCATGCTAAAGCACTTGGCGGAGAGTTCCGGTAAACTCCGCTCACCCCTTTAAAAGCTAGCTGAAAACGCCGTATGGTTTCCGTTGTCCGCCCCGTTGCCGATACTCTTGCCAATGCTGCCGACCCGGCACTTTGGCTTGAGCAACTCTCTGCCGCGCTCACGCCCGAAGAAAGCGGCATGCTGGCGCGCGCCTTTGCCGAGGCGCACGCACTTTACCAAGGGCACTGCCTGCCGCTCACCGGCGAAGACGTATTCAGCCATGCAGTTGCGGCAGCTGCCATCGTAGCCGACCTTAACCTGCTGCCGGACGCCATCGCCGCCACGCTGCTGTTTGCCGCCCCCGACTACCGGGAAGATGCCGGCGTCTGGCTGACGCATAATTTCAATCCGACCGTAGCCATGCTGGTGGAGGGCGTAGGCAAGGTGCGCCGCCTGACCGAACTGGCACGCATCGACCAGCTCGATACGCCCGAAGAGCGTGCACGCCAGGCCGAGACCATGCGCAAGATGTTGCTGGCCATGGTTACCGATATTCGCGTGGTACTGATCAAACTGGCCTGGCGCACCCAGACCATGCACTACCTGGCCGAGGTTCCGGACGAGAGCCTGCGTCGCCAGCTCGCCAATGAAACCATGGAGGTCTTCGCGCCACTGGCCAACCGCCTGGGCGTATGGCAGATCAAATGGGAGCTGGAGGATCTGGGCTTTCGCCATCAGGAGCCGGAAAGCTACAAAAAAATAGCCAGGCTACTGGACGAAAGGCGGCTGGAGCGGCTCGACTATATCGAGCGCATCCTGCAAGTCTTGCGCGACGAACTGGCCAAGGCCGGCATCAAGGGAGAAGTCGCCGGCCGCCCCAAGCATATCTATTCCATCTGGAAAAAGATGCGCAAGAAAAAACTCGACTTCTCCGAGCTGTACGATATCCGCGCCGTACGCGTACTGGTCGAGCGCATGCCGGACTGCTACACGGTACTGGGCCTGATGCACAATATCTGGCAGCCGATTCCGGGGGAGTTTGACGACTATATCTCGCACCCCAAACCGAACAACTACCGCAGCCTGCACACGGCCGTCATCGGCCCGGAAGACAAGGCGATCGAAGTCCAGATCCGCACCTTCGACATGCATGAGCATGCCGAATTCGGCGTGGCGGCACACTGGCGCTACAAGGAAGGCGGCAAAGGCGATGCGGCGTACGAGGAAAAAATTTCCTGGCTCAGGCAACTGCTCGACTGGCGGGAAGAAATTTCCGACAAAGAAGGCTTGGCCGACGCATTCAAGACCGAACTGTTTGCCGACACCCTGTACGTTCTAACCCCGCAAGGACGCGTTCTATCCCTGCCTACAGGGGCGACACCCATCGACTTCGCTTACGCCATCCACAGCAGCCTGGGAGACCGCTGCCGTGGCGCCAAGGTCGAAGGACACATTGTCCCGCTATCGACTCCGCTACAAAACGGCCAGCGTGTCGAAATTCTGGCAGCCAAGGAAGGCGGGCCCAGCGTCAACTGGCTGCATGAAGGCTGGGTCAAAAGCAATAAAGCCATCACCAAGATCCGCCAGTACATTCGCCAGCAAAATGCCGATTCGGTGCGCGAGAGCGGTCGCCAGTTATTCGAACGCGAACTGGCGCGCCATCACATCCACCCCAATCTGGGCACACTGACGGAAAAGCTGGGCTACGCCAAACTGGAGGACGTTTTCGGCGCACTGGGGCATGGAGAACTGTCACTCAGGGCGGTCAGCACAGCCATAGCAAGCTTTGCCCCGCATCCAGTACAGGACATCACCGCAGACGACCTCGTCAAGCGCAGCAAGGGCGGCCACGACGCAGGCGGCATACTGGTCGAAGGGGTCAATAACCTGATGACGGTACTGGCCAAGTGCTGCAAGCCGGCCCCTCCCGACTCCGTCGCCGGCTTCGTCACCAAGGGCCGCGGCATTTCTATTCACCGCAGCAACTGCCTGACACTGAAACGCCTGTCGGCCGAAGCACCGGAACGTCTGATCAGTGCCGACTGGGGCGAACAGAAAAACAGCGTCTTCCCGATCGACCTTGAAGTCAGCGCGCGTGACCGGCCCGGACTGCTACGCGATATCTCGGATGTTTTGTCGCGCGAAAAGCTCAATGTGATTGCCGTGAACACACAGACCCGCGACCACAAAGCCAGGATGTGTTTTACAGTGGAAGTCCGCAGCGTGCAGGAGATCAGCCGGGTCATTAATCATGTAAATGAAATCAATGGCGTACAGGATGTCAGGCGCGCCTGACGGGTAAACTTGCAACAACGTCCCGGCAAGAAAAGATGCGGCATTGCAACATTTTTTGTGCTTCGCACAAAAAAACCCTTGCCAAGTCAGGTTTCACTGCGGATAATTCGAATCGCATCATGACGTTGCATTACTATGTGCGTTTTGGTGTTGTCTCCTCCATCCTCCTTATTTAGGTGGAACTTGGCGCGATCATTCACGTGATTGCGCTTTTTTTTACCTGAATTTGCCTGTTTTGCGGCCGTAACAGCGCCCGTTTTGCACACACAGGGGCGAGTCCATTTATTGTTATCGCACAATGGTTTGACAGCGGGGCTTCCCTACAATAGAATCCGGAACTTTCAAGAATTTACGATGGAAGAGCTCCATGAAGACCTTTTCTGCCAAGCCGCATGAAGTAAAGCGCGAGTGGTACGTGGTCGACGCCTCCGACAAAGTGCTGGGTCGTGTAGCGGCTGCAATCGCTCACCGTCTGCGTGGCAAGCACAAGCCGGAATACACCCCGCACGTTGACACTGGCGACTACATCGTAGTCGTTAACGTTGACAAGCTGCGCGTCACCGGTGCCAAGGCCCTAGACAAGAAATACTACCGTCACACCGGCTATCCGGGCGGCATCAAGGAACGCAACTTCACCGAACTGCAACAGCAGTTCCCTGAACGTGTTCTGGAAAAAGCTGTCAAGGGTATGCTGCCTAAAGGCCCACTTGGTTACGCAATGATCAAGAAGCTCAAGGTATACGCTGGTAGCGAACATCCGCACGAAGCCCAACAGCCGAAAGTGCTGGAAACTGATTTTTGAGGCAAGATAGATGAACGGTAAATATTACTACGGTACCGGCCGCCGCAAGAGCTCGGTTGCTCGTGTGTTCATGCAAAAGGGTTCCGGCCAGATCATCGTTAACGGCAAGCCTGTTGACGAATACTTTGCTCGCGAAACCGGCCGCATGGTCATCCGCCAGCCACTGGCTCTGACCGAGCACACGGAATCGTTCGATATCAAAGTCAACGTTATCGGCGGCGGCGAAACTGGCCAAGCTGGTGCAATCCGTCACGGCATCACCCGTGCACTGATCGACTTCAGCGCAGAACTGAAGCCAGCGCTGTCCGCAGCAGGCTTCGTAACTCGCGATGCTCGTGAAGTTGAACGTAAGAAAGTCGGCCTGCGTAAAGCACGTCGCGCCAAGCAGTTCTCCAAGCGTTAATTCGCTGCCCTGCTATCGGAAAGGCCACCCTCGGGTGGCTTTTTTCTTGGCCGCAACTTATTGCATTGCAATAGCACCCTGCCGTATATTCATTCTTGCGACATTTTTTTATATAAAGGCAAGAACATGATCAAGGTTGGGATTGTTGGCGGAACAGGGTATACCGGTGTTGAATTGCTACGCTTGCTAGCCAGCCATCCGCTAGCACAGGTCACCGCCGTTACCTCGCGCAAGGAAGCCGGCATGCAGGTTGCCGAGATGTTCCCCAGCCTGCGCGGCCACATCGACCTTGCCTTCTCGACGCCGGAACAGGCCAAGCTCAGCGCTTGCGATATCGTATTCTTCGCCACTCCCAACGGTATTGCCATGCATGAGGCGCGCGAACTGCTTCAGGCTGGCGTCCGGGTCATAGACCTGGCGGCCGACTTCCGTATCCGCGATGTAGCCGAGTGGGAAAAATGGTACGCCATGCAACATGCCGCGCCCGAACTGCTGGAAGACGCCGTCTATGGCCTGCCCGAACTCAACCGCGCACGCATACGCGATGCAAAGCTGGTTGCCAACCCAGGCTGTTATCCGACCGCAGTCCAACTGGGACTGCTGCCACTACTGGAAGCCGGTGTCATTGATTGCAGCCATATCATTGCCGACTGCAAGTCTGGTGTCTCCGGTGCCGGGCGCAAAGCCGAGCTAGGCAGCCTGCTTGCTGAAGCGGGCGACAACTTCAAGGCTTATGGCGTCGCAGGGCACCGCCACTTGCCAGAAATCCGTCAGGGGCTGCGCGGCATGGCAGGCGAAGCGGTAGGTCTCACCTTCGTGCCCCATCTGACCCCCCTGATACGCGGCATTCACGCCACTCTGTATGCCCGCCTGACCAAAGACTGCGACTTGCAGGGCTTGTTCGAAACGCGTTACGCGCAAGAGCAATTTGTCGATGTACTGCCAGCCGGCAGCCATCCGGAAACGCGCTCGGTGCGCGGAGCCAACACCTGCCGTCTTGCCGTGCACCGCCCGCAAGGCTCCGACACGGTTGTCGTACTCTCAGTGATAGACAATCTGGTCAAAGGGGCTGCGGGGCAAGCCATACAAAATATGAATCTGATGTTCGGTCTGGACGAGAAATCGGGGCTGAATCAGGTGCCGCTACTGCCCTGACACTTGAACACTCGCCATAGCGCCCCAATCCTGAGTAAAATACTAGGATGAATGCCGCTTTTGGCACACTGTTTGACGAGGCTAGAAACCATGACTGCGACTACCGAAATGCCGTCCCCGATCAACTTCACCGATAGCGCCTGCGCCAAGGTACGGGATCTTGTGGCCGAAGAAGGCAACCCGGAGCTCAAGCTGCGCGTATTTGTTACCGGCGGCGGCTGCTCGGGCTTCCAGTACGGCTTTACCTTTGATGAGATCGTCAACGACGACGACACCGCCATCGAGCGCGACGGCGTGACCTTCCTGGTCGATCCGATGAGCTATCAGTACCTGGTTGGTGCAGAGATCGACTATCAGGACAACCTTGAAGGTTCCCAGTTTGTAATCCGCAACCCGAATGCGACCACCACCTGCGGCTGCGGCTCTTCCTTCACGGTTTAAGGCTGAACGGTTAATATGAAAGGCTCGGGTTGATACCCGGGCCTTTTTTTTGCCGAGCCTTATTAATGACCACACTACCACCTGTTGTCCTGCCCAAAATCGACTTTAACCGGGAGTTCAATTTCAGCGACGCGGACTTCGAACGGGTGCGCAAGTTGATTTACCAAAATGCAGGCATCGCCCTGAATCCGACCAAGAAGGATATGGTTTACGGCCGTCTTGTGCGCCGGATACGGGAATTGAAACTGAGCGGCTTTACCCCCTATCTGAATCTGGTCGAGTCCAGCGCAGGGCGCGGCGAGTTTGAACAATTCGTTAATGCGCTCACCACCAACCTCACCTTCTTTTTTCGCGAAGAGCATCACTTCCCGCTATTGGCCAGCCACCTCAAGCAATCCGGACACAATGAAATAAGCATCTGGTGCGCCGCCTCCTCTACCGGAGAAGAAGCCTACTCCATTGCCATCACGGCTCTAGAAGCCCTCTGCGGCAATACGCGCCCCGCCATCAGCATCCTGGCCACCGATCTTGATACCAGCGTACTGGAAACCGCCAGACGCGGCATCTACGCGGCCGACAAGATTGCCCGTCTGCCTGCCGGCATGGCAGCCAAATACTTCGACAAGCTCGCCGACGGCCAGTATCAGGCCAAGGCACAGTTGCGCAATATGATCAGCTTCCAGCGCCTGAACCTGATCGACAATAGCTGGGCCATACACAAAACCTTTGATGCCATCTTCTGCCGCAACGTCATGATCTACTTTGATCGCGACACGCAGGCGCGCATCCTCAAGCGTTTCTCCCCCTTACTCAAAGCCGATGGCCTGCTATTTGTCGGCCATTCGGAAAACTTCTACTTCGCGGCGGACCTGTTCCACCTGCGCGGAAAAACGGTATACGAACACGCGACACACGCCCCAGCCAAAACCATACATGGATAAAGTCCACATCCGGCCATCAGCATGGCATGTTAAGATGCGCGCGATTTCTTACAGCGAGGAGAAACAGCGTGCGTATCGGAACACCCCACACCCCTAGCGCAACAAGAGTCATGCTGCTGGGCAGCGGCGAACTGGGCAAAGAGGTCGTCATTGCCCTGCAACGCCTTGGCGTCGAGACCATTGCCGTAGACCGCTACCCGAATGCACCAGCCATGCAGGTCGCGCATAGCAGCCATGTGATAAACATGCACGACCCGGTCGCCCTGCGCGCCCTGATCGAGGCTGTCCGTCCGCATTACATCGTGCCGGAGATCGAAGCCATTGCCACCGAGGAGCTGCTGAAGATAGAGCATGAAGGTCTGGCTACCGTGGTGCCAAGCGCGCGTGCCGTCAATCTCACCATGAACCGTGAAGGCATACGCACGCTGGCAGCGGCAGAACTGGGCCTGCCGACATCGCGTTATGCCTTTGCCGGCTCGCTGGAAGAAATGCAGGCAGCGACTGCCACCATCGGTTTCCCCTGCTTTATCAAGCCGGTCATGTCCTCCAGCGGCAAAGGCCAGTCTTTTATCAAGAGTGCGGCTGAAGTCGAAGCGGCCTGGGACTATGCCGCCAGCGCCGGGCGTGTCGCCAAGGGTCGCATCATCGTCGAAGGCCTGGTCGATTTCGATTACGAGATCACCCTGCTCACGGTACGCGCCAGCGATAGCATGGGCGGCACCGCGACCCACTATTGCGAACCCATAGGCCACCGCCAGCAGGATGGCGACTACGTCGAGAGCTGGCAGCCGCAGGCGATGAGCCACAAGGCACTCGTGCGCGCCCGCGAGATCGCAGGCCAGGTCACCGAGGCACTGGGGGGCTGGGGATTATTTGGGGTGGAACTCTTCGTCAAGGGGGACGAGGTATGGTTCTCTGAAGTCAGCCCGCGCCCGCACGACACCGGCTTGGTAACCCTGACGACCCAGCGCTATTCCGAGTTTGAACTGCATGCCCGCGCAATTCTGGGCCTTCCGGTAGATACCAGACTGTCCAGCCCGGGTGCATCGGCCGTGATCTACGGCGGTATGGAAGCGACAGGAATCGCTTTTGAGGGCATTGAGGCCGCGCTAGCCACCCCAGGCACCGACCTGCGTCTTTTCGGCAAGCCAGAGAGCTTTATGCGCCGCCGCATGGGGGTTGCCGTAGCCTGCGCCGACCATGTAGATGCAGCGCGGGAGCGTGCACGCACGGCAGCATGCCTGGTCAAGCCGGTCAAGGGGGAGTGAAATGGCAGAAATGACGCCTTATGAGCTAATGGGCGGCGCGGGTGTGGTGCGTCACCTGTGCGAGCGCTTCTACACCATCATGGACACCGACCCCTCGGTGGCCGAACTCAGGGCCATGCATCCTGCGGATCTGGCCGGCTCCACCGAGAAACTGTATATGTTTTTGTCCGGCTGGCTAGGCGGACCTGCGCTCTATATGGAAGCCTACGGTCACCCGCGCCTGCGCCAGCGGCACATGCCGTTTGCGGTAGACAGCCGTGCGCGCGACCAGTGGATGGCCTGCATGCAGCTTGCGGTGGATGAACTGGTACTGGAGGACTGGCTGAAAGCCAAGCTGATCGAGGCGTTTTACAATACCGCCGATTTCATGCGCAACCAGCCCGAATGAACAACAGCCCCGCATGCGGGGCTGTCTTGTTTCAGCGCGGACGCTGACCGCGCTCTATGGTCACGCCGACCTTGGCGACCTCGGGCAGGATACCGGGCTTGGTAATCGACACCCGCACCCAGGCCGCGCCGAACTCGGTGCGGACCAGATGGGCAATATGCTCGGCCAGTGCCTCGATCAGCAGAAAATGCTGCTCGGCCAGCGACGCACGCACGCGCTCCACCACTTCACCGTAATGAATGGTATCGACAATATCGTCGCTATGGCACGGCACTTCGCTCGGAATGCCGATATCCAGATCGATCTCAAGGGTCTGGGGCGCTTCGCGCTCCCAGTCATACACGCCGATCAGGGTCGCCGCGCGCACTTCTCGCAGAAAAATAATGTCCATCTGTGCTGACGGCGTTGGGAAATGCCGCTCGATACCGTAAAATCCAAACCCCGCATTCTAGTGTATTAACCATGACCACGACAGCCTTTGCCTTCATCGCCGTCGCCTATCTGATAGGCTCGCTTTCGTTTGCCGTGATCGTCAGCCGCGCCATGGGCATGGCCGACCCCAGAAGCTACGGCTCGGGCAACCCTGGCGCCACCAATGTACTGCGCTCGGGCAAAAAACTGGCCGCCGTCCTGACCCTGCTGGGCGACGGCATCAAAGGCTGGCTGGCCGTTGCGTTGGCCGCATGGCTGGCACCACGCTATGGCTTGGGGGCACGCGAAGTTTCCATGGTCGCGCTGGCGGTGCTGATTGGCCATATGTGGCCGATATTTTTCGGTTTTAAGGGCGGCAAGGGCGTTGCCACCGCGGTGGGGGTACTGTTCGGCTTCAACCTGTGGCTGGCACTGGCCGCGATCGCGACCTGGCTGTTTATGGCGCTGGTAGTCAAGATTTCGTCGCTGTCTGCGCTGACCGCCTGCGTACTGGCACCGGTGTTTGCCTACTTCATCATTGGTCCGCAAAGCCCGTTTTTCGGCACCTGCATCATCATCGCCATTCTGGTGGTCCACCGCCACAAGTCCAACCTGGTCAATCTCTTGACCGGACAGGAAGGCAAGATAGGCGAAAAATCCTCGCCCGAAGACAAATCCTGACCAAGGGGCCGATGGCCCCTTTTTTACGTCGCCAGGCGTCGGGAAACAGGCAATAAACGCTTATCGCCCGGGTCAGCAAGAAAGCCCTGCAACACCGTCTGCAGCCATGGCAAGCTAGGCAGCAAGGCGGGCAAGCCCAGCACCGCCGCACCATAGTAATGCGACACCAGTTCGGCTTGCTGCTCGAAATTAAAGTCTTTGAATTCGGCACCCGGCTGCTGCGGATAGGCATAAGCATCGCGCCAACCATAGCCGCCTTGCGCCAACAGACACAAGGCGGCCAGACGCAGGCGGTAACCGCGCTGGTATTGCCAGACATGCGTCATCTCGTGCACGAACAAAAGCTGCAGTGCTGGCGCAGCCTGCGAATAATCATCGGCATACAGCCCGCAACGTGCAGGCAGATAAAGCTGTCCGTTCGGCGCCATCGCACGCCGGCCCTGCCATGGCAGATAAGCGCGATCATGCACGCGCACACGATGATAATTCAGCGCATCGCCAAATAAGCGCCGGCACAACAGCACTTCCCCTGCGCACAAGCCCCGCATCCTGCCCCCTGACTAAAAAAGGCGCAGCGGCCAAAGCGGGTGCGCCTTTTACTATGGCATGGCCTATGGCATGGCCGCGCTACAAACCCAGACGCTGCCAGATGGTGGACACCAGCCCCGCCTGATTCAGCGTATAGAAATGCAGGCCCGGCGCGCCATTGCTCAGCAGCCGGTCGCACAGCTCGGTCACCACATCCAGCCCCAGCGCGCGGATCGATGCACTGTCGTCCATATACGCCTGCATCCGAAGACGCAGCCAGCGCGGTACTTCCGCGCCGCACATATCGGAGAAACGCACCAGTTGGCCGAAGTTGGAGATAGGCATAATGCCCGGCACTACCGGAATGGTCACACCGCGTGCCTGCACCTCATCCACGAAGCGGAAATAGGCATCGGCATTGAAGAAATACTGGGTCATCGCCGAATTGGCGCCGGCTTCCACCTTGCGCACAAAGTTGGCCATATCCTCTTCCGCAGAGCGTGCCTGCGGATGAAACTCGGGATAGGCCGCCACTTCAATATGGAAATGTTCGCCATGCTCCGCGCGGATAAAGCTCACCAGTTCGTTGGCGTAGCGGAATTCGCCGGCCTCGACCATGCCGGAAGGCATATCGCCACGCAGTGCCACAATATGGCGGATACCATGTTCGCGGTACTCGTTCAGCACCGCGCGAATATTGTCGCGGGTCGAACCGATGCACGACAGGTGCGGCGCTGCGGCCAGGCCGGCGTTACGGATATCCTGCACCGCAGCCAGCGTGCCCTCGCGCGTGGTGCCACCGGCACCAAAGGTTACCGAAAAAAATTCGGGCTTGAACTGGGCCAGTTGGGCGCGGGTATTGCGCAGCTTGGCCATGCCCTCATCCGTCTTGGGCGGAAAAAACTCGAAACTGAAATTGCGCTTGTTCATGGTTCCCCCTTGTCGACTGCAAGGTGGTAGCCCGGCTGCTCTTGGTGGCATGACGGGCTACCGCTTAACGCTTAGTAACGGTAGTGTGCAGGCTTGTACGGGCCATCCTTGGGCACACTGATATAAGCAGCCTGCTCATCGGACAGCTCGGTCAGATGCGCCCCGATGCGTGCCAGATGCAGACGGGCGACTTTCTCGTCCAGATGCTTGGGCAGCACATACACTTCGCGGCCGTATTTCGCGCCATTGCAGAAGATCTCGATCTGCGCCAGCACCTGGTTGGTGAAGCTGTTGGACATCACAAACGACGGATGGCCGGTACCGCAGCCCAGATTCACCAGACGGCCTTCAGCCAACAAGATGATGCGCTTGCCGTCCGGGAAGATGATGTGGTCGACCTGCGGCTTGATATTGTCCCACTGGTACTGGCGCAGGCTGGCGACTTCGATTTCGGAGTCGAAGTGGCCGATATTGCACACGATGGCGTTGTTACGCATTTTCTGCATATGCGCGTGCGTAATCACGCCGACGTTGCCGGTGGTGGTCACGAAGATGTCAGCCTCGCCGGCCACCTCATTCATGCGTACCACACGGTAGCCTTCCATCGCCGCCTGCAGCGCGCAGATAGGGTCGATCTCGGTCACCCATACCGTGGCACCCAGGCCGCGCAATGATTGCGCACAGCCCTTGCCCACATCGCCATAGCCCAGCACCACCGCCACCTTGCCGGCAATCATTACATCAGTCGCGCGCTTGATACCGTCAACCAGCGACTCGCGGCAGCCATACAGATTGTCGAACTTGCTCTTGGTCACCGAGTCGTTGACGTTGAACGCCGGGAACGGCAGCTGGCCATCCTTCTGCATCTGATACAGACGATGCACGCCGGTGGTGGTCTCCTCGGTCACGCCCTTGATATGCGCCAGACGCTTGGAGTACCAGTGCGGGTCGAGCGCCAGATGCTGCTTGATCGAGGCGAACAGCGCAGTTTCTTCTTCGTTGGACGGGTGGCCCACCACGCCGATATCGCTCTCGGCACGGCTACCCAGCATCAACAGCAGGGTCGCGTCACCGCCATCGTCCAGAATCATGTTGGCAGGCTCGCCCTCCGGCCATTCGAAAATGCGGTGCGAGTACTCCCAGTACTCGTCCAGGCTCTCACCCTTGAACGCAAATACCGGAATAGCGGCGGCAGCAATGGCGGCAGCGGCATGGTCCTGGGTCGAGAAGATATTGCACGACGCCCAGCGCACATCGGCACCCAGCGCCACCAGCGTCTCGATCAGCACGCCGGTCTGGATGGTCATGTGCAAGCTGCCGGCGATGCGCGCGCCACGCAGCGGCTGGCTGTGCTTGTACTCTTCGCGTAGCGCCATCAGGCCGGGCATCTCGGTCTCGGCAATCGCCAGTTCCTTGCGGCCCCAGGCAGCAAGATTGATGTCGGCGACGAGGTAATCGTTGAATTCAGCCATCGTGTTATTCCTGTCACGAAGGCCGGGAGGGATGCGGCTCACCCGACATCCCGTGCCCGGCACGGGTTGCATAGGTGAGTGCGGTTGAAACGGTCCGGGCCTGGGGCTAAGCCTTGCAGCACTCCCCGGAATGGGGTGATTATAGCCACAAAAATAAACTAATGGCATCACATGACGTGCAATAAAAAACGGATCGCATTGCGATCCGTTTTAAACAACTGCACTGAAAGTGCAAGGCAGTAGAATTTACAGCCCGGCGTCGGCGCGCAGCGCCTCGACCTTGTCGGTGCGCTCCCAAGTGAACTCAGGCTCCTCGCGCCCGAAGTGGCCGTAAGCTGCGGTCTTGGTGTAGATCGGGCGCAGCAGGTCCAGCATCTGCACGATGCCCTTCGGGCGTAGGTCGAAGTGGCGCTTGACCAGTTCTACGATGCGTTCGTTCGGAATGGTGTTGGTGCCGAAGGTGTCGACCGAAATCGAGGTTGGCTGCGCCACGCCAATGGCGTAGGAAACCTGGATCTGGCACTGGCGCGCGAGGCCGGCGGCGACGATGTTCTTCGCCACGTAACGGCCGGCGTAGGCGGCCGAACGGTCAACCTTGGATGGGTCCTTGCCGGAGAAGGCGCCACCGCCGTGCGGTGCGGCACCGCCGTAGGTGTCGACAATGATCTTGCGGCCGGTCAGGCCACAGTCGCCCATCGGGCCGCCAATCACGAAGCGGCCGGTCGGGTTGACCAGATAACGGGTGGCGGAAGTAATCATTTCCGGCGGCAGCACCGGCTTGATGATGTCCTCGATCACCGCCTCGGTCAGCGTCTTGTGGTCAATGTCCGGGCTATGCTGGGTGGACAGCACCACGGTGTCGATGGATTTTGGCAGACCGGTGGCGGAGTCATACACGCAGGTGATCTGCGATTTCGCATCCGGACGCAGCCATGGCAGGCGGCCATCCTTGCGCAGTTCGGCCTGGCGCTGCACCAGGCGGTGCGCGTAGTAGATCGGGAACGGCATCAGCGTCGGGGTTTCGTCGCAGGCGTAGCCGAACATCAGGCCCTGGTCGCCGGCACCCTGGTCGAGGTCAACGCCCTCGCCTTCGTTCACGCCTTGGGCAATGTCCGGGCTTTGCTTGTCGTAACCGACCAACACCGCGCAGCCGTGGTAGTCAAAACCCAGCTCGGAGCTGTCGTAACCGATGCGCTTGATGGTCTCACGCGCGACCTTGATGTAGTCGACGTTGGCGTGGGTGGTGATTTCACCAGCCAGCACGACCAGGCCGGTATTGACCAGGGTCTCGGCAGCAACGCGTGCCTTGGGATCTTCACGGAAAATCGCATCAAGAATGGCATCGGAGATCTGGTCGGCAACCTTGTCTGGATGGCCTTCGGATACGGATTCGGAAGTAAAGAGATATTCGCTCATGGATGGTTCCCAAAGAGAAGGCTTCACGTTGGTGGTAGAATGACCCGTTTTGACCCGGACGCTAGGACTGCCATGTCCCGACTCGCTCAAATCCTGCTCGCCGCCCTTGCCAGTCTGCCGCTACGTTGGCTACAGGCACTCGGTACGTTACTGGGCCGGATTGTCTACCAAACCTCCCCGCAATATGCTGCGAGGATCGAAGAAAACCTGAAAAAAAGTGGAGTTTGCGCCAATTATCAGGTTTATCAAGAATATGTCAAAAAAAGTGTTTCCGAAACCGGAAAAAGCACGCTGGAACTGGCTATCGCCTGGACACGTGATTCTGCTGACATTTGCGCGCTGATCAAATCCTGCGACGGCTGGGAGCATGTCGAACAAGCACTGTCAGATGGCCACGGCATTATCTTTGTCACCCCCCATCTGGGGGCCTACGATATTGCCGGGCGCTACATCAGTTCACGCCTGCCTTTTCCGCTGACCGCCATGTACCGCCCGCCCAAGATGGCGTGGCTGGAGCCGGTAATGCAGGGCGGACGCATGCGCGACAATGCCAAAACCGCACCCGCAACGCCTGCCGGCGTACGCTTGGTCATGAAAGCGCTGAAAAACGGTGAAGCGACCATTATCTTGCCGGATCAGGTACCCGGCAGCGGTGATGGCGTCTGGGCGCCCTTTTTCGGCCGCCCGGCCTATACCATGACACTGGTACCGCGCCTGGCGCGGATGGCCAAAGTCACAACGCTGATGTTTTACGGCGAGCGTCTGCCCAAAGGACAAGGCTTTGTCGTACATGTCAGCCCGCTAGAAGAAGCATTTGACGGCGACAAGGCGGAAGATGCAGCACGGATGAATCGTGCGGTAGAAACCTTGATACGCCGCTGCCCCACCCAGTATCTGTGGAGCTATAACCGTTACAAAACACCGGCCGGCGCCAGCGGGCCACACGCGGAAAACCCGACTCAATGAAGATTGCTTTTGCCCTGCTCTGGCTGATTCGCCTGTTGCCTGTTTGCCTGATTTCACGACTGGCACAGGGACTGGGTGCCGTTACCTATCTTTTGGCCGGCGAGCGCCGCCGCATAGGCCTCACCAATTTGCGCCTGTGCTTTCCTGCCATGAAACAGGCCGAGCGCGTGCGCATCCTGCGCCGCCATTTCGGCCATATGCTGCAACTGATGCTGGAATACGGCATTTGCTGGTGGAGCAGTCCGGCACGCATCAGGCAGCTGGTTGAACTCAAGGATCTGCATCACCTGACCGACCTCAGGGATGCCGGCGAAGACGTGATCCTGTTCTATCCGCACTTTGTCGGCTTCGAACTGGCGGCATTAAGGCTGAATCTGGAAGTGCCGCTGGTCAGCGTCTATTCGCACCAGAAGAACAAGGCGATGGATGCAAAGATGTACGCCGGGCGCAACCGCTTCGACAACGCATTTATCGTGTCACGCCAGGAGAGCCTGCGCGCCATTATCAAGGCCATGCGCAAGCAACACGCCCCATTCCTCTATCTGCCCGACCAGGACTTCGGCCGGCGCGACTCCATCTTTGTGCCCTTTTTCGGCGTGCAGACCGCCACCGTGCCGGGCCTGTCGCGGATTGCAGGACTGGCCAAGGCGAAGATCGTGCCGGCGATTCCTGTGCGCACCCAACATGGCGTCACGCTGACCTTTTATCCTGCTTGGGACAACTTTCCCAGCGACGATATTGAGGCCGACACCCGGCGCATGAACGAATTTCTGGAACAGCGCATACTCGAAGCGCCCGAACAGTATTTCTGGCTGCACAAGCGCTTCAAGACCCGCCCCGAGGGCGAGGCATCGTTCTATCAACGCTGAGAATCGCCCGCTGCGTGGTCGCCTACGCTGGCTGTCCTGTGGGAGCCCGCCAAGCGGGCGATTGATACCCCTCGCCTGCTGGCGGGGAGGCTGGGTGAAGGTGGTGCGGCACGCCCTCATCCGGCGCTACGCGCCACCTTCTCCCGTATGCGGGAGAAGGAAATAGCTAAAAATATCGGCTGTCGGGATAGACACCCTCGCCCGCTGGCGGAAGAGGGTCGGGATGAGGGCAATAACGCTATCGGCGTGCGCCGCGCCAGAAGTAGCAGGCGACAAAGCCGGGGAAGGCGAATACCGCGAACAGGGCCAGCGTGGTGACGTAAAACTGCCAGTTCTGTGCATGCACCGGCATCTGCTGTGCCTCCAAAAGCCGCGCCAGCAGGCCGACCAGCAAATACAAGACCAGAAACTCCAGAAACTGCCAGCCAAAGTGTTTGCGCTTGACGGCAAAGACACCGGCGACGCGCGGCAGAATAAACGGCAGGTTGGCCGCGACCAGGGCGAGCACTAGCAGGACGATGACGCTGGATTCCATTTTATTTCCTGTCACTTCAATAAAAACGGGCGTGTTGCGCAGCTTCGCAACACGCCCGTCCGGTTTTTAAGACGCTGCTTTTACAGAACGGCCAGTGATTGACGCATGGCTTCGATACAAAGTTCAATCAAACCCTGCGGCAACACACCCAGCACCAGCAAGGCCAGCGCATTCACCGACAGCAAAACCTTCATTTCGCCGCGTACCACAATCGGTGTATCGCTCTGTTTGTCGTCAAAGTACATATTCTTCACGACGCGCAGATAGTAGAAGGCACCAACCAGCGACATCATCACCGCAAACACCGCCAGATAGAGCGCGCTCACCATGCCGAAGCCCATATTGACCGCACCCAGGTCGACAACCGACTTGATCACGGCAAACTTGGCATAGAAGCCGGCCAGTGGCGGAATGCCTGCCATGGAGAACATCACCAGCAGCATCAGGAAGGCATACCAGCTATTGCGCTGGTTCAGGCCCTTCAGGTCTTCCAGCTTCTCGCATTCAAAACCGGCATGCGACAGCGCCAGCAAGACACCGAAGCCGGCCAGCGTGGTCAGTACATAGACCATGGCGTAGAACATGGCCGAGGCGTAGCCCTGTTCGTTGGCCGCCAGCAAGCCCAAGAGCAAAAAGCCCATGTGCGAGATGGTCGAGTAGGCCAGCATGCGCTTGATATTGGTCTGCGCGATGGCGGCAACGTTACCGATCATCATCGACAGCGCGGCGATCAACACCAGCATGCCCTGCCAGTCACCCGACAGCTCGCCCAGACCCTGCACCAGAATGCGGATAATGAACACGAAGGCCGCCAGCTTGGGTGCAGCACCCAGCATCAGCGTCACGGCAGTCGGCGAGCCCTGATAAACGTCCGGCACCCACATATGGAACGGAACGGCACCCAGCTTGAACGCGAGACCTGCCACTAGGAACACCAGACCGAACACCAGCAGCACCGCATTGCTGTGGCCGGAGGCAATCGCCGCAGCGATTTCGCTGATCGCCAGCGAGCCGGTAGCACCGTACACCATTGACATACCGTACAGCAGCATGCCCGAGGCCAGCGCGCCCAGCACAAAGTACTTCATCGCCGCTTCCGTGCCGGCAGCCGAGTCACGGCGCAGCGCGATCAGCGCATACAGCGCCAGCGACAGCAGTTCCAGACCGATATACAGCGTCAGGAAGTGCGAAGACGACACCATCACGTTCATGCCCAACAGCGCGAACAGCGACAAGGTGTAGTACTCGCCGCGGAACATGCCGCGATCAGCCACATACTGGCGGGTATACACCAGCACCGCTGCCGTCACGCCATACATCGCGACCTTGATGATGTCGGCCATCGGGTCATCGACAAACATGCCGGAGAAGGTGGTGGTGGCAAACGGCTCGAAAGTCGCCAGTTGCAGCGCGGCACAAGCCGCCAGCGTCAGCAGCGACAAGCCATAGGTAACACCGCGCTTTTCATCAGGGATGAAAAGATCGAGTACGAGGATGAACGACAGCGCCGCGAGCAGGAAGATCTCGGGCAATGCCGGCATCAGATTAAGATCAGCCCAAGTCATTACGTTTTCCTTGTGGCCTTACAGCTTGCTTTGCGCAACATGCGCGATCAGGTCATTCACCGACAGATGCATCTTGTCGACGAAGGCTTGCGGATACAGGCCCATGCCCAGCACGGTCAGCGCCAGCACCGCCAGCACCAGGAACTCGCGCTTGTTCACGTCCTTGAGTTCTTCCACATGGTGGTTGCCCACCTCGCCGAAGATCACGCGCTTGACCATCCACAGCGTGTACGCAGCACCGAAGATCAGCGTCAGCGCGGCCAGTGCAGCCACCCAGAAGTTCACCTGCACCGCACCCATGATCACCATGAATTCACCGACAAAGCCCGAAGTCGCCGGCAGGCCGGAGTTGGCCATCGCGAACAGCACCATAAAGGCGGCGAAAATCGGCATCTTGTTGGCGACACCGCCGTAGTCGGCGATATTGCGGCTGTGCACGCGGTCGTACATTACGCCGATACAGAAGAACATCGCGGCGGAGACAAAACCGTGGCTGACCATCTGTACGATGGCGCCTTCAACCGCCCACACATTCAGCTCGTTGCCGGCAAACAGGAAGAAGCCCAGCGTGACGAAGCCCATGTGCGAGATCGACGAGTACGCCACCAGTTTCTTCATATCGGTCTGCACCAGTGCGACCAAGCCGATATACACCACCGCCACCAGCGATAGGCCGACGATGATGGGGGCCAGTTCACGCGAGGCATCCGGCAGGATAGGCAGGGCGAATCGCAGGAAGCCGTAGGCACCGATCTTCAGCGTGATTGCCGCCAGCACCATGGAGCCGCCGGTTGGCGCCTCGACGTGCGCATCCGGCAGCCAGGTATGCACCGGCCACATTGGCACCTTCACCGCGAACGACATGAAGAAGGCGATGAACAGCAGGATCTGCACATTCAGCGGGATGGCCATCAGATCCTGGAAGGCCAGGATGGAGAAGGTCTTGCCGGCAGCAAAATACAGGTAGATGAAAGCTACCAGCATCAACAGCGAACCCAGCAGCGTGTACAGGAAGAACTTGATCGACGCATACACGCGGCGCGGGCCACCCCAGACACCGATGATCAGATACATCGGGATCAGCATCGCCTCGAAGAACACATAAAACAGGATCGCGTCCAGCGCGGCGAAAGCACCGTTGATCAGGCCGGACATGATCAAAAAGGCGGCCATATACTGCGCCACGCGTTTCTGGATCACTTCCCAGCCAGCCAGCACCACCATCAGGGTGATGAAGCTGTTGAGCACGATAAACAGCATCGAGATGCCGTCCACGCCCAGGTGGTAGTTGATATTGAGCGCCGCAATCCACGGACGCATCTCTTCGAACTGCATGCCCGCATTGAGCACGTCAAAATTCAGGAACAGCGGCAGTGACACCAGGAAACCCAGCGCCGCGCCCGCCAGCGCCAGCCAGCGGGCGAGAACAGCACGCTGATCCCCCCCGGTAGCCAGTACCAGCAAGCCGGCGGCGATAGGCACCCAGATCACCAGACTTAACAGATTAGATAACATAGTCAAAACCTATTTGTTATTTCAATCCCGATACCGCGCTCAACCGAAGATGAGCTGCGAGAACCAGATGGTGATCAGGGCCAGTACACCGACAATCATGGTGGTGGCGTAGCTGTAGATAAAACCGGTCTGCAGGCGGCGTACCACGCGCGAG
Organism: Aquitalea sp. S1-19; assembly: GCF_024343515.1. Lineage (NCBI taxonomy): Bacteria > Pseudomonadati > Pseudomonadota > Betaproteobacteria > Neisseriales > Chromobacteriaceae > Aquitalea > Aquitalea sp. S1-19. Next base: position 41,422 of record NZ_RJTZ01000008.1, read on the forward strand.
AACGAACCCACCAGCTTGGCCGAACCATTGACGATCAGGCCGTCGATCAGGAGCATGTCGCAGATCTTCCAGAAGAAGGTCCCCAAAGCACGGCTGCCCTTGGCAAACACGGCAAAGTAGATCTCGTCCAGGTAGTACTTGTTTTCCAGCAGGGTATTCACCGGAGCGAAAGTCTTCTTGATGGCAGCCGGAATCTGTGGCGCCTTCATATAGAACACCCAGGCCGTGACCACACCAGAGAGCGCCAGCCAGAACGGCAGCGTCACAAAGGCGTGCATGCCCATTTCAAAAGCGTGCTCTGCATGCGGCACAACAGCAGCCAGACCCGGATGTGCAGCCAGATTGGTGAAGATCACGCCATTGAAGAAGTCGCCGCCAACCAGCGGGCCCACCGCAAAGTAACCGATGATCACCGAAGGAATCGCCAGCAGCACCAGCGGCAGAGTCACCACCCATGGGCTTTCATGCGGCTTGTCGTTCGGGCCCAGACCGTGGTGATGGTCATGATCCGGCTCTTCATCAGCATGGTCACCATGATGGTTGGCCGGGTGCGCCGCATCCATCCAGCGCTCCTTGCCGTGGAACACCAGGAAATACATGCGGAAGCTGTAGAACGCCGTGACAAATACGCCGGCCAGTACCGCAAAGGTCGCGAAACCGGAAGCGGCCAGATTGCTGTGCTCGACTGCCAGGATGATGGAATCCTTGGAGTAGAAGCCGGAGAAGAACGGGGTACCGATCAGCGCCAAGCTACCCAGCAAGCTGGTGATCCAGGTGATAGGCATGTATTTGCGCAGGCCGCCCATCTTGCGCATGTCCTGTTCGTGGTGCATGCCGATAATGACCGAACCGGCGGCAAGGAACAGCAGCGCCTTGAAGAAGGCATGGGTCATCACATGGAACATGGCCACCGAGTAGGCCGATGCGCCCAGCGCCACGGTCATGTAACCCAGCTGCGACAGCGTGGAGTAAGCCACCACGCGCTTGATGTCGTTCTGCACGATGCCCAAAAAGCCCATAAACAGCGCAGTGATCGAACCGGTGATCATGACGAAGTTCAGCGCGGTGTCCGACAGCTCGAACATCGGGCTCATGCGCGACACCATGAAGATACCGGCCGTCACCATGGTCGCCGCGTGGATCAGCGCCGAAATCGGTGTCGGGCCTTCCATCGAATCCGGCAGCCAGACATGCAGCGGGAACTGTGCCGATTTACCCATCGCACCGACAAACAGCAAGATGCAGGTGACGGTCATCAGCGACCAATCCACACCCGGAATGATCTGGATGGTCTGGTCTTTCACCTGCGGCAAGGCAGCAAACACGTCGGCGTAGTTGAGCGAACCGCCGAAATGCGCCAGCACCAGGCCGATACCCAAGAGGAAACCGAAGTCACCTACGCGGTTGACCAGGAATGCCTTGAGGTTGGCGTAAGTCGCCGTCGGGCGCTTGAACCAGAAACCAATCAGCAGGTAGGACACCAGACCCACCGCCTCCCAGCCGAAGAACAGCTGCACGAAGTTGTTACTCATCACCAGCATCAGCATGGAGAAGGTAAACAAGGAGATGTAGCTGAAGAAACGCTGGTAGCCCGGATCTTCGGACATATAGCCGATGGTGTAGATATGCACCATCAGCGATACCGAAGTCACCACCACCAGCATCAGCGCGGTCAGGCTGTCGACCAGGAAGCCGACGGAGAACTCCATGCCGCCGACAGTCAGCCAGGTGTAAACCGTTTCGTTAAAGACTGCTCCACCGTTAAGAAAACCGTAGAGCACCTTGAGCGAGAGGACGGCCGAAACCGCCACACCCGCGATGGTCACGACGTGTGCGGCGCGGCGTCCTATCGCCCAGCCAAACAAGCCTGCAATGATGGCCCCCGCCAGCGGCGAGAGGGCAATCAGCAGGTATAAGCTCTTCATATCCATTTTCTGGCTTCTCGTTTGTTGGTATCTGCTTAGCCTTTGAGGCTATCCAGGTCTTCAATATTGATGGTGCTCTGGTTGCGGAACAGCACCACCAGAATGGCAAGACCGATAGCAGACTCGGCTGCGGCCACCGTCAGGATGAAGAACACGAAGATCTGCCCCGCCGTATCGGAGAGGTAGTGCGAAAAGGCGATGAAGTTGAAATTCACGGCCAGCAGCATCAGCTCGATTGCCATCAGCAGAACGATCACGTTCTTGCGGTTGAGGAAAATCCCCATCACGCTGATGGAAAACAGCACGGCAGCCAGCACGAGAAAGTGTGTCAGAGTCAGCACTTTGCTTTCCTTTCTTGCGGGCTCAAGCCTGCGGCTCGTTGGTTTCGTTAATCACCGGCTCGTCGCGTACGGCGGCCATTTTTACAATACTCAGGCGATCGCTAGCCTTCACCTCGACCTGCATGGCAGGGTCGACATACTTGCCGTCCTTGCGCTCGCGCTGGGTCAGCGCAATCGCGGCCACAATCGCCAGCAGCAACAGCACGGCAGCCAGTTCGAACGGCATCAGATAGGTGGTGTAGATCTGCAGGCCCAGCACCTTGACGTTGCTGGCATCGGCTGCCAGCGGCGCGGCCGCTTCGTAGCCGGCCAGATGCGCTTGCGGGCTGGCCAGAATCAGCACCATCTCGGCCACCATAATCAGCCCCACGGTCGCAGCCAGCGGGAAGTGCTGCCAGAAACCGGCACGCATCTTCTCGATATTGATGTCCAGCATCATCACCACGAACAGGAACAGAACCATCACCGCGCCGACGTAAACCAGCACCAGCGCGATGGCCAGAAACTCGGCCTGCAGCAGCAACCAGTGACCGGACGAGGTAAAGAAAGCCAGCACCAGCCACAGTGCGGCATGCACCGGGTTCTTGGCAGTCACGACCTTGAAGGCCGAGAACAGCAGGATCGCCGAGAGTACGTAAAAAACTATCAATGGAAAGCTCATGTTCCCCCCTTAGCGATACTTGGCGTCGGCGGCCTTGTTCTTGGCAATTTCGGCTTCGTACTTATCGCCTACTGCCAGCAACATCGGCTTGGTGTAATACAGGTCGCCGCGCTTCTCTCCGTGGTATTCGAAGATATGCGTCTCGACGATGGCGTCGACCGGGCACGCTTCTTCACAAAAACCGCAGAAGATGCACTTGGTCAGATCGATGTCGTAACGGCTGGTGCGGCGGGTGCCGTCATCACGCTGCTCCGACTCGATGGTGATCGCCATGGCCGGGCACACCGCCTCGCACAGCTTGCACGCGATGCAGCGCTCTTCGCCATTGGCGTAGCGGCGCTGGGCGTGCAGGCCGCGAAAACGCGGCGACATCGGCGTCTTCTCTTCCGGGAACTGCACGGTGATCTTGCGCGCAAAGAAATAGCGCAGCGTCACCGATAGGCCCTTGAGCAGCTCCAGCAGGAAGAAGGTCTTGAAAAATTTATTCATATTGTTTCTCCGGTCCCCGACCTTATTGCCACAAGGACAGCGGGCTCATCATCCACGCACCGACCACGACCACCCATACCAGCGTCACCGGAATGAAGACTTTCCAGCCCAGGCGCATGATCTGGTCGTAGCGGTAGCGCGGGAAGGTCGCACGGAACCACAAGAAGCAGAACAGCACCAGGCTGATCTTCAGCGCAAGCCAGATAAAGCCGGACGCCCCCAGCAAGCCCCACGACGCCGGGAACGGCGACAGCCAGCCACCTAGGAACATCAGCGAAGTCAGCGCCGCAATCAGGATCATGTTGGCGTATTCGGCCAGGAAGAACACCGCGAACGCCATGCCCGAGTACTCGACATGGAAGCCGGCCACGATTTCCGATTCGCCTTCGGCCACGTCAAACGGCGCGCGGTTGGTTTCCGCAACACCGGCAATCAGATAGACGATGAACATCGGAAACAGCGGGATCAAATTCCACGACAGAATGGAACCGCCGCCCATTCCCCGCCCTTGCTGGTTGACGATCTCGACCAGGTTGAGGCTGCCCGACACCATCAGCACCGTCACCAAGGCAAAGCCCATGGCAATCTCGTAGGACACGATCTGTGCCGCCGAGCGCATGGCGCCAAGGAAGGAGTACTTGGAGTTGGCCGCCCAGCCGGCGATGATCACGCCGTACACACCCATCGACGTCACCGCCATGATGTACAGCAGCGAGGCATCGATATTGGCCAGCACCAGCGTGTCGGTAAACGGCACTACCGCCCACGCAGCCAGAGCCGGTGCGATCGACAGGATGGGGCCGATAATGAACAGCGCCTTGTTCGACTTGGCCGGCAGGATGATCTCTTTCAGCAAGAGCTTCACGCCGTCGGCAATCGGTTGCAGCAGGCCGTAAGGACCGACCCGGTTAGGGCCGATACGCAGCTGCATATAACCGATCACCTTGCGCTCGGCCAGCGTCAGATAGGCAACGGCCAGCATCATCGGCGCAACAATGGCAACGATTTTGAGCAGGGTCCAGACCACCAGCCCGGCTTGCTCACCCAGCAATCCTTGAATGAATTCCATGGCTTACCCCCGCTCGATTTCAATGGTGTCGAACATGCCGCCCAGCATCGCTGTTTCGGCACGCGCCACCGCCAGACGAACCACACCGGCCGGCAAGCCCGCATCCAGATGCGCAGGCACACGCAGCGTCGCGCCGCCCTGCTTCACCAGCGCAAGTTCGCCCTCGGCCAGACCTGCCGAAGCAAACACATCGGCAGCAACCCGTGCAACCGGCGCAGCGGCCAGTGCGGTCGCCTGCAAGGCTGGCGCATGGCGGCAGATGGCATCGGTGCTGTAAACCGGCACTTCACCCACCCGCACCACCCCGGCCTTGGCTTCCGTTTTGGCTGCGATGCTGCTCAGGCTGTTGTTCAGACGCTGGGCGATATCGCCCTTGGCCAACAGTTCGCTACGGACTTCTTCGGCGCTGTTAAAGCCGAAACCGTCGAGGCTCAGCATATTGCCCAGCACGCGCAGCACCTTCCACGCCGGACGCGCTTCGCCTTGCGGCTTGGTCACGCCGTTGAATGCCTGCAGACGGCCTTCCATATTGACGAAAGAACCGGCCGTTTCGGAGAACGGTGCGATCGGCAGCAGCACGTCGGCGTAGTCGAGCAAGCCTTCGCTCTGGTAGGCCGTCAGCGCGATCACGGTCGCCGCCTGCTTCATGGCCGCCACGCTGGCTGCGCTGTTATAGCCATCGAACTCGGGCTCGGTGTTCAGCAGGACATAGGCCTTGCGTGGCGAAGCGATCATCTCGCCGGCGCTCATGCCGCCTTGCGCCCATGCGCAAACCAGTTCCGCGCCCACGCTATTGGCCGCTTCGGACAAGACACCGAAACCGGCACCGCTCAAACGGGCAATCTCCTGCGTCAGCGCCAGCAGTTCGCTGTAAGCCGGGTGATGCTGGGCAACGGCGCCCAGTACGATGCGCGCCGTTTCGCCTGCGCACAGGCTGTCGGCGATGGCTTGCGCCTGAGTCGACACGTCCACCTGAGCCAAATCCAGCGTGCTGTCGCCACCCTTGATCGCCACCACTGCCTTGAGCACCTGCGCTACCGCATTGACCAGCGCCAGAGGCGAGGCAATCAGCTTGGCGTGGACGTTCATCAACAGCTCGTCGTCGGCGACATGGATGATATTGAGCGCCATGCCCTTCTTGCTGGCCTGGCGAATGCGCGAAGCCAGCAAAGGCTGTTCGCTGCGCAAGCTCGAACCGATCACCAGCACCGACTTGGCCGCAGCCAGTTCGACGATGGAGGAACCCAGCCACTCGGCGCCCTGCTTGGCCGCATCGGCACTAAAATCGCTGCGCGACAGGCGGTAGTCGATATTGTTGACGCCGAAAGCACGCGCCAGCTTCTGCGCCAGATACAGCTCTTCGGTGGTCGAGTGCGGGCTGGTCAGGAAGCCGATGGCGTCCTTGCCGTGATCGGCCGATACGCCGTTCAGACCCTTGACCACATAGGCCAGTGCGGTTTCCCAGTCGGTATCGTGCCAGCGCCCGTCAAACTTGATCTTCGGGGTCTTCAGGCGCGCATCGCTGTTCAGGCCCTGATAGGAGAAGCGGTCGCGGTCGGCGAGCCAGCACTCGTTGATCTCTTCGTTTTCCAGCGGTAGCACGCGCATCACTTCATTGTGCTTGACCTGGACAATCAGGTTGGCACCCAGACCATCATGCGGGCTGACCGACTTGCGGCGCGACAGCTCCCAGGCACGGGTGCTGTAGCGGTAAGGCTTGGAGGTCAACGCGCCAACCGGGCACAGATCGATCACGTTGCCGGAGATTTCCGAATTCACCGTCTTGCCCAGGAAAGGCAGGATCTCGGAGAACTCGCCGCGATGAGCCATGCCGATTTCCTGGAAGCCGCCGATTTCCTCGGTGAAGCGGACGCAGCGCGTGCAGTGGATGCAGCGGCTCATTTCTTCGGCCGAGACCAGCGGGCCCATATCCTTGCCCGGCACGGCACGCTTTTCTTCCTGATAGCGCGAAGCACCGTTGCCGTAACCGACCGCGATGTCCTGCAGCTGGCATTCACCGCCCTGGTCGCAGATCGGGCAATCCAGCGGGTGGTTGATCAGCAGGAACTCCATCACCCCGGCCTGGGCCTTCTTCGCCAGATCGGAGTGGGTATGGATCTTCATGCCGTCCGTCACTGGCGTGGCACAAGCCGGCAGCGGCTTGGGTGCCTTTTCCACCTCGACCAGACACATGCGGCAGTTGGCCGCGATGGACAGTTTCTTGTGGTAGCAGAAGTGCGGAATATACGTCCCGATCGAATGGGCAGCTTCCATTACGGTGCTGCCCTGCGGGGCCGTCAGTTTTTTACCGTCGATTTCGATTTCAAGCATCGCTCAACACCATTTGTGATCCACCAGCGGCTTACCGTGTTCGATCAGGTACTCGAACTCATGACGGAAGTGCTTGGTGAAGCTGCGGACCGGGAAAACGGCGGCATCGGCCAGCGCACAGATGGTGCGGCCAGCCATATTGTTGCCGACGGAATCCAGCAATTCGAGATCTCCCGGACGGCCTTCGCCGTTCAGGATGCGATGGATGATGCGGTACAGCCAGCCGGTGCCTTCGCGGCACGGCGTGCACTGGCCGCACGATTCCTCGTGATAGAAGTAGGCCAGACGCTCCAGCGCGCGCACCATGCACACGTCTTCGTTCATCACGATAACGGCGCCCGAACCCAGCATGGAACCGGCCTTGGAAATACTGTCGTAATCCATGGTCACGCCCAGCATGATCTCGGCCGGCAGTACCGGCGCGGACGAGCCGCCCGGGATCACCGCCTTGAGCTTTTTGCCGTCACGCATGCCGCCGGCCATTTCCAGCAGTTCGGTAAACGGCGTGCCCAGCGGCACTTCGTAGTTGCCCGGACGGTTCACATGGCCGGACACCGAGAACAGCTTGGTGCCGCCGTTGTTCGGCTTGCCCGCTTCCAGGAACTTCTGCGCGCCGTCCTTGATAATGAACGGCACCGAAGCGAAGGATTCGGTGTTGTTGATGGTGGTCGGTTTGCCGTACAGACCATACGACGCAGGGAACGGCGGCTTGAAGCGCGGCTGGCCTTTTTTGCCTTCCAGCGACTCCAGCAAGGCCGTTTCTTCGCCGCAGATATAGGCGCCATAACCATGCGCCGCATACAGCTCGAAATTGAAACCGGTACCAAGAATATTCTGCCCCAGCAAGCCGGCGGCACGCGCTTCATCCAGTGCGGCTTCGAACTGCTCGTAGGCTTCGAAGATTTCGCCGTGGATGTAGTTGTAACCGGCTCGGGTGCCCATGGCGTAACCGGCGATGATCATGCCTTCGATCAGCGCATGCGGGTTGTAGCGCAGGATGTCTCTATCCTTGAACGTACCCGGCTCGCCCTCGTCGGTATTGCACACCACGTATTTGTCGCCAGGGAAGCTGCGCGGCATGAAGCTCCACTTCAGGCCGGTCGGAAAGCCCGCACCACCACGACCGCGCAAGCCGGAGTTTTTCACTTCGGCAATCACCTCGTCCTGCGGCATCTGCGCCGCAAGGATTTTACGCAGGGCAACATAACCGCCACGCGCCTCGTAGGCGGCCAGACGCCAGGCATTTTCGTCCTGGGTGTCCACGCCTTCGAAAATCACACCACTTTTGAAGATCGCCATTATTCGAGCTCCGCCAGTTTCTGGTCTATCGCTGCCGGCGACATATGGCTGCACATCTTGTGGTTGTTCACCAGCAAGACCGGTGCATCACCGCATGCGCCCATGCACTCCCCTTCCAGCAGGGTGTACTTGCCGTCGGCCGTGGTTTCGCCGATGGCGATGCCCAGCTTTTCCGACAGGTATTTGGCGGCAGACACACCACCGGACAGTGCGCACGGCAAATTGGTGCAGACGGTGATCTTGTACTTGCCCACCGGCTTCATGTCGTACATGTTGTAGAAAGTGGCTACTTCGTACGCGGCAACCGGAGCAATCTCCAGATAATTCGCCACATACTCGATCACCTCGGGCGTCAGACAGCGCGCCTCCGGCGTCTGGCCCTGTTCGCGACGTTCGGTCAGCGCGATCCTCAGCGCGGCCATTACCGCCGACCGCTTCTGGTCGGCAGGGTACTTGGCAACCTCGCGGTCAATACTTGCAAGCGATTCTGCGGACAACATCAGCGGTCAATCTCCCCAAACACGATATCCTGCGTACCGATGATCGCGACCACGTCGGCAATCATGTGACCGCGTGCCATTTCGTCCAGGCCCGCGATATGCGCGTAACCCGGGGCACGGATCTTCAGGCGGTACGGCTTGTTGGCTCCGTCGGACACCATATAGATACCGAACTCGCCTTTCGGGTGTTCGGTACCGACATAGACTTCGCCCTCGGGTACATGCATGCCTTCGGTAAAGAGCTTGAAGTGGTGGATCAGCTCTTCCATATTGGTTTTCATGCCTTCGCGCGATGGCGGCGCCACCTTGTGGTTCTCGGTAATCACCGGACCCGGGTTGGCTTTCAGCCACTTTACGCACTGGGCAATGATGCGGTTGGACTGGCGGAACTCTTCCATCCGCACCAGATAACGGTCGTAGCAGTCACCGGTCTTGCCGACAGGAATGTCGAAATCCATCTCGGCATACACGTCGTAAGGCTGGGTCTTGCGCAAGTCCCACGCCACGCCGGAGCCGCGCAGCATCGGGCCGGTAAAGCCCAGCTGCAAAGCACGCTCGGGGCTGACCACGCCGATGCCGACGGTACGCTGCTTCCAGATGCGGTTATCGGTGAGCAGGGTTTCATACTCGTCGATGCAGGCCGGGAAGCGGCGGGTGAAGTCCTCGATGAAGTCCAGCATCGTGCCCTGACGGTTTTCGTTCAGGCGTGCGACTTCACGGGCATTCTTGATCTTGGAAGCGGTGTACTGCGGCATGGTGTCCGGCAGATCGCGATACACACCGCCCGGGCGGAAGTAGGCCGCGTGCAGACGCGCACCGGACACCGCCTCGTACAGATCCATCAGATCCTCACGCTCGCGGAACGCGTACAGGAACATGGTCATCGCGCCAATGTCGATCGAGTGCGCACCGATCCACAGCAAGTGGTTCAGGATGCGGGTAATCTCGGCAAACATCACGCGGATATACTGTGCGCGCAGCGGTACGTCGACCCCGGTCAGCTTCTCGACCGCCAGGCAGTAGGCGTGCTCGTTGCACATCATCGACACGTAATCCAGACGGTCCATATAAGGAAGCGCCTGGATATAGGTCTTGGATTCGGCCAGCTTCTCGGTGCCTCGGTGCAGCAGGCCGATATGCGGGTCGGCACGCTGTACCACCTCGCCATCCAGCTCCAGCACCAGGCGCAATACGCCGTGTGCAGCCGGATGCTGCGGGCCGAAGTTCAGCGTGTAATTGCGGATATCAGCCACCGTAGTTCTCCTCGCGAATAATGCGCGGGGTGATCTCGCGCGGTTCGATGCTGACCGGCTGGTAGATCACACGCTGCTGGCTTGCGTCGTAACGCATTTCCACAAAGCCCGTCACCGGGAAATCCTTGCGGAACGGGTGACCGACAAAGCCGTAGTCGGTCAGGATGCGGCGCAAATCCGGGTGCTGGTCAAACATCAGCCCGAACAGGTCGAACGCTTCGCGCTCGTACCAGTTGAGGCAGCTCCAGACACCGGTCAAGGTAGGCAGGACGGGAAAGTCATCATCCTCGGCAAAACAGCGCAAACGGATGCGCTGGTTGTGCTTGAGCGACAACAACTGATACACGGCGGCAAAGCGCGGACCGTCCCAGGGACTATCCCGGTACGTGCTGTAATCCATGCCGCACATGTCTATGCATTGTTCAAACGAAAGCTCGGCCGAATCGCGCAATTTTGTCGCGACTTCGACCAAGCAATCAGACTTGCATACGACAGTTAGCTCGTCAAACGCAATTGTGCTATGCACAATATGTGGCGCGAGCAGACTCTCGACGCTCGATTTGAGCGCTTCCATTTTGGAGGCCATGGCGTCTCCCTCAGCGGGCGATAGTATTGGTGCGTTTTATCTTGTTCTGCAGCTGAATGATGCCGTACAACAAGGCTTCAGCCGTTGGCGGGCAGCCCGGCACGTAGACATCGACGGGCACGATGCGGTCACAGCCGCGCACCACAGAATACGAGTAATGGTAATACCCGCCTCCGTTGGCACACGAACCCATGGAAATCACCCAGCGCGGTTCAGCCATCTGGTCGTAGACCTTCCTGAGGGCCGGAGCCATCTTGTTGCACAAGGTACCGGCAACAATCATCAGGTCGGACTGACGCGGACTGGGGCGGAATACGATGCCGAAGCGGTCCAGATCGTAACGCGCCGCACCGGCATGCATCATTTCCACCGCACAGCAGGCCAGGCCGAAAGTCATCGGCCACATGGAACCCGTGCGCGTCCAGTTGATCAGGGTGTCAGCCGTAGTGGTGACAAAACCCTTCTCGAGAATCCCTTCTATTCCCATTCCAGCGCCCCTTTTTTCCATTCATAGATAAAGCCGATCGTCAGAATGGCCAGGAAAACCAGCATGGCGCCAAAACCGAACATGCCGATTTCCTTGAGCACGACAGCCCAAGGGAACAGGAAAGCGATTTCGAGATCGAACAAGATAAAGAGAATTGCAACGAGGTAGTAACGCACATCAAAACGCATGCGCGTGTCTTCGAAAGCTTCGAAGCCACACTCGTATGGTGACAGTTTCTCAGGGTCGGGCCGATTGGGGGAGACGAGCTTACCAAGAAGGATAGGCCCGACACCGACCATAAGGCCGACAATGACAAACAGCAAGATAGGGAAGTAATTCTGCAGCATTTTCCCGAACACCCCTAAAAAAGAAAGGCAAGCCTTTCTATCGCTCCAAAAAAAAACAGGTCACCGGAATCCCGGTGACCTGTTTTTTAGATATTGTGGTGCCGACAGTGAGACTCGAACTCACACAGCCTATGGCCACTACCCCCTCAAGATAGCGTGTCTACCAATTTCACCATGTCGGCACTGAACAAACCTTGGTTTACTCCGGTACTACTGGACCGGTTTTATTATTATCAGCCGCACCGCTCGGGACTTGCGAGACAGGCTGTTCAACACTATGACCCATCACGCCCAAATCATTCTGTCTCTCAGTGGACAGATAGGACAAGACCAGACAGGTAGAGAAGAATACAACAGCCGAAAAAGCTGTCGCTCTACTCATAAAATTCGATGAACCCGATGCACCAAACAAACTTCCGGAAGAACCGCCACCACCGCCAAATGCCGCCCCCATATCTGCGCCCTTACCATGCTGCATCAGCACAAGAACGATAATAGAGACTGCGGAAAGCAGGTTTACAATCCAGATCAGTGTTTTCAGGAGTTCCATTTTATCTACTTTTCAACGGTCTGGCAAATTAATTCAAACGTACTAGCATCCAGCGAAGCCCCACCAACAAGCGCACCATCAACACCAGGCACTGCCATGATGACCTCAGCGTTGTCTGCCTTGACGCTGCCGCCGTAGAGGACGCGAATATTATCAGTGCCCCCCAGCGTTTGCAATAGCCATTTTTTTATTTCCGCGTGGATTTCGCTAATTTGTTCAATATTCGCTACTTTTCCCGTACCTATCGCCCAAACCGGCTCATAAGCCACAACCAGTTCGCGCCCGGCAAAGCCACGCAAAACTTCGAGCTGGGAAAAAATCACTGACAAATACTCACCCGCCTCGCGCTCGGCCAGCGTCTCGCCCACACAGAACACCGGCACCATGCCCGCATCCAGCGCAGCCTGCAGTTTATCAACCAGACATGCCCCGGCCTCGGCAAAATACTGACGCCGCTCGGAGTGACCGATCAAAACATAGCGGCAACCCAGATCGGCCAGCATGGAGGCAGAAACTTCACCGGTATATGCGCCGTCAGCGGCAAACCGGCTCACATCCTGGGCACAAACCTGAATGCCGGAGCCTTCACACAGCGCGGCAATCTGCGCGATATAAGCGGCGGGAGCAGCGATACCTGCGCCGCTACGCGCAATCGCCGGCATAGACAGCATGGCACGCAGCAGTTGTTCATTAGCGGCCAGCCGCCCGTTCATCTTCCAGTTACCGATTACCAGCTTGGCACCCATTTCCGACTCCAGTATTTCTTGCAAGTGCCGCATTATTCAGAGGGTCACGGGCGAGCGTCAACCCGCAAAGACGATTGATGACAGTGAATGTAATATTTCTGAAAAGAAAGCAGGCTAGGATGCGCCCATCGAAACTTTCTTGATGCACAAACCGGAGTCAGCATGAAACACACCGTACGCCTCGCTGCCACACTGACCCTGACGGGTGCCTTTATTGCCCCAGCCTTTGCCGCCGACATTACCGGCGCCGGCGCAACCTTCCCTTACCCCTTGTACGCCAAGTGGGCAGAGGCTTACAAAGCCAAGACCGGCAACCGCGTCAACTATCAGTCGATAGGCTCCGGCGGCGGCATCAAGCAAATCGAATCCAAAACCGTAGACTTTGGCGCATCCGACATGCCGCTCAAGCCGGAAGAATTGGCCAAAAAAGGTCTGGTACAGTTTCCGACCGTGATCGGCGGTGTCGTACCGGTCGTCAACCTGCCCGGCATCAAGCCTGGTCAGCTTAAGCTGACAGGCCCGGTTCTGGCCGACATCTATATGGGTAAAGTCAGCAAGTGGAACGATCCGGTCATCGTCAAACTCAACCCGGGCGTGGCGCTGCCTGACCAGAAAATCACCCCGGTACGCCGCTCCGACGGTTCGGGCACGACCTTTGTCTTTACCGACTATCTGTCCAAGGTTTCTCCTGCCTGGAAATCCGCCATCGGCGCCAACACTTCGGTAGCATGGAAAGTCGGCGTAGGCGGCAAAGGCAATGAAGGCGTGGCCAACTACGTTAACCGCATCAAAGGCTCGGTCGGCTATGTTGAATACGCCTACGCCAAGGTCAACAACATCCCGCATGCCGCCGTACAAAATGCATCCGGCAGCTTTATCCAGCCGGACGACAAGAGCTTTGCCGCGGCAGCAGCTGGTGCCGACTGGAAAAATGCCCCCGGCTTTTACCTGATCCTGACCAAGGCCCAGGGCAAGGAGAGCTGGCCTATCTCTAGCGCAACCTTCATCCTGAT
>NZ_RJTZ01000080.1:0-16382 GCF_024343515.1 Aquitalea sp. S1-19
AGGCTGACTGACGGGTTTCCAAGGACAAGTCAAAGTGCGCCAGCTGCGTTTCAATCATGCAGCCACCACGGCTAATGGCCGCATCCTGCAACCACTTGATATGGCTCTTCGGATACTCCTGACTCAAAAAGTGCTCGAGCACCTGTGCATCCTCAGGATGTACCCGTACCCGGATCTGTGACAGCTCGCCAACGGCAGAAGCCAGCGCCTCGCGCACCAAGCCTTCCAATGCCTGCGGCGCATGAACAAAATGCGCCAGTGCCAAACGCTCCCCGCACTCGATAGCCAGTGCCACCAGCGTTTGTGACAAGGTGGCCTCCAGATGAGGGAGCTGGTCAGCCAGGGCGCTCGTCAGCTGCGCCAACGGTGCCCATGCCTGCTCGAATTGCGCCCTGACTTCGCCCTGCCCAAGACCCAGGCCTTCGGCATGCCCATCCGCCAATCCCTCGGCGAAACCGGCATCATGGCCGGCTTGCCAGGCTTCCTGATGGATAGCCTCCAGTTCGGCGGCAGTGGGGTAACTCATCGCAGCCGGGACAGACTCAGGCACCTCAGGTTCGGTCGCTAACGACACAGGGGCCTGCATCGTGACCGGGCGCGGCTCGCTGGCAGACGCAAGCACCGCGTCCAGCAGATCGCGTGTTGCTTGCGCGTCATCCACCACAGTTTGCACCGCGATGCCTACAGGCTCGGGCGCAGGCTCTTCCACAGGCTTTTTGGCAAGCGCAACTGAAGCGCCCAGCGCACCGGGCTGCCAGCTGGTCCAGGCACCCAGAGTTTCCGCAGAGATAATGGGATTACTCGACAAGGCCCTCATCCCCCCCTTTGCTTGCCAGCACAATCTGGCCTTCGTCAGCCAGCTTGCGCACTATCTTGAGAATCTCTTTTTGCTCACCCTCAACCTCGGACAACTTGACCGGCCCTTTGGATTCGAGATCGTCACGCAGCATTTCGGCAGCACGCTGCGACATATTCTTGAAGATTTTCTCGCGCATTTCCGGCGTTGTCCCCTTCAGGGCAATCACCAGCGAGTCGGACTGCACCTCGCGCAAGATGGTCTGGATAGCGCGGTCATCGATATCCAGCAAATTCTCGAACACAAACATCTTGTCCTGAATACGCTGCGCCAGCTCGGGGTCGTATTCGCGGATATAGCTCAGCGCCGAGGCTTCCACATTCGAACCGAGGACGTTGAGGATATCCGCCGTCATGCCAATGCCACCAGCCGCACTTTTCTTGACCCGATCCGAACCGGACAAGAGCTGGGTCAGCACTTCGTTCAGTTCGCGCAGCGCTTGCGGCTGCACGCCCTCCAGCGTCGCGGTACGGATCAGCACCTCATTGCGCATGCGCTCGGGGAAACTTGCCAGAATTCCGCTGGACTGATCCGGCTCCAGATGGACCAAAATGGTAGCAATAATCTGCGGATGTTCATTACGGATCAGATCGGCAGCCGAACTCGGGTCCATCCACTTCAGGCTTTCGATACCGCTGTGATCATTGCCCTGGGTAATCTTGTCCAGCAAGTTGGCGGCCTTGTCCGCACCCAGCGACTCGATCAGCACATTGCGCAGATACTCGTCGGTCGCGCCGATACTGGCGCGCGAAGCGCACTCTTCACGGAACTGGCCGACCACGGTTTCGATTTCGTCATGGTTGACATTATTGACGGCCGCCATGGTCAGACTCAGTTTTTGCACTTCTTTCGGCCCGAGATATTTGAATACCTCGATCGCCTCGGCCTGCCCCAGACTAAACAGCAGCACCGCGCTGCGACGGATTCCGGCATCACTCATCGTCGCTTATCCATTCCTTGATTATCTGCGCCGCCATGCGTGGGTCAGCCCTGACCAGCTCGCGTGCGGCCTGCAAATTGGCCTCATACTCCAGACGCTGCTTCTCGCGTTCGGTCAGCACGCTGGACCTGCCAGCCACACCATCCTCAGTCTCATCCTCGTCGCCTGCCACAGCCAGCAAGCTGCCGCCGCGGGTCGTCGCTACGCGGGCATCGCCTTCCGCCTCAGGCGGTACACCCGGCGCAGGACGCAATACATCCCGCATAATGGGGCGCACCACGCCAAACATCAGATACAGCAGCGCCAGCGCCAGCAAACCATATTTAATCAACTCGCTACTATTATTGCCGACATAGTCCAGCACCTTGTCCTGTACCGAGGCTGGCAATACCGCATCGGCAAAGGCCGCATTCACCACATTGACCGAATCGCCACGCTCGGTGTTGTAACCGATGGCTTCGCGCACCAGATTATTGATCTGCTCGACTTCTTTAGCCGTGAGCGCCGTCGGTTTAAGTTCGCCATCCTTGTCCGGCACCAGCTTGAAATTGACGACGACAGCCGCCGACAGGCGCTTGACCGAGCCCTTGGGCAGCTTGGTGTGCTGTATGGTTTTGTCGACCTCATAATTGGTCGTGATATCACGCCGCGTGGCTCCCGCTGCCGTCAAAGGCTGACCGGACAGGGTCACGGTGCCGGGAGCGGCTCCCGGCGGCAGCGTCAATGGTGCCGAAGCAGCCGATGGCGGCTGATTGGACAAGGCACCCGGCACACCGGAAGGCACGGGCGCGCCACCACCCAGCGACTCGCTGATCTGCTGACTGCGCGTTGCGGACGGATTAGGCGAAGAGTTGGGACGATAAGTCTCCGAAGTCTGCTCGACTTCGGAGAAGTCGACCTGCGCCGTCACCTGCGCATGCGCGTTATTTTTGCCGAATATGGGTTCGAGTATGGCCTCGATACGTCGCGCATAGTCCTGCTCGATCTGGCGCACAAATGATAGCTGGCGCTGATCCAGACCCGAGGCATTATTGGGATCAGCCGACCCGGACAATAAATTGCCCTCCTGATCGACAATGGAGATGTTTTTCAGGGGCAAATTGGGCACGGAGCTGGCCACCAGATGCATAATGCCGGCCGTTTGTGCCGTATCCATCAGCCGCCCGGGGTGCAGGGTCAGCATGACAGAAGCGGTAGGCAGCTGCTGCTCGCGCACGAACACGCTTTGCTTGGGCACCGCCAGATGCACGCGGGCCGAATCGACCGAGGCGATGCTTTCTATGGTGCGCGTCAGCTCGCCCTCAATCGCGCGCTGGTAATTGACTTGCTCGGAAAACTGGCTGATGCCGAATTTCTGGTTATCCATCAGCTCAAAGCCGGTACCACCGGTCTTGGGCAGACCCTGCGCTGCCAGCTTAAGGCGCACATCGTAGACCTTGTCGGAGGGCACACTGATAACGCCGCCCTCGCCCAGCTGGTATGGGACATTCATCTGCTGCAAGGAGGCGGCGATCTGGCCGCCATCGCGATCGGACAGGCCAGAAAAAAGGATGCGCTGCGCTGGCTCGCGGTTAAACACCAGCAAGCCGACAACGATAGACAAAACAGCCGCGATAGCGGCAAAGAACAACAGCTTCTTATTATTGGGCAGAGCCTTGAAACGCCCCAGCGCCTCATTTGCCCGGTTTTTCCAGGCTGGCGCTGCGTGATCGACCAGTTCAGCCATACAGTGGTTTCATTAGATGTCCGCCGCACGCGGCGGATGCCGGCCGCAAGCGTCAGACTTGGGTGTTCATGATTTCCTGGTAGGCCGACACCAGCTTGTTGCGGGCCTGTACCATGGTCTGGAATGACAGGCTGGCTTTCTGCATGGACACCATCACGTCCTGCACATTGACACCCTCATCGCCCAGCTCGAAGCTTTTTTGCAGATCCTGCGATGCCTTTTGCGCGCTATTGACCTGCTCCAGCGTCGATTTGAGCACATCGCCGAACTCGACCGCCCCCGGCTGCTGCTGTACAGAGGCAGACTGCCCCCCCGCCAGCGCCGACATGGCTCTGAGCTCGCCTAAAAGCTGATTAATTCCCTGTGTCGACATTGATGCTTACCTTTATTTACTGCCCGGACTCTTCACGATAGCGTTGCAGCTTGTAACGCAAGGTCCGTTCACTCATGCCTAGCTTCTGGGCCGCCAGCTTCCTGACTCCGCCAAACTGGGACAGCGTCTCCAGTATATGGCGCCGCTCCAGCGCCTTCATGTCGGTGTCTTCGCCGGCTACGGAAGACAAGGTAATGGCAGTCGGAAAAACCGTGTCCAGCATCAGGTCGGCGGCGGAAACTTCCGGCGCTGCGGCAAGAATTGCCGCCCTTTGCATCACGTTTTCCAGCTCGCGAATGTTACCTTCCCATCCATAGTCAGTCAAATGACGTTCGGCTTCACGCGAAAGCATCAAAGACTGCCGGCTACAGGCATCCCCATACTTGACTAGCAGCATTCGTGCCAAGGGCAGAATATCCTCGCTGCGTTCGGCCAGCGCCGGCACGCGCAAGGGAAAAACATTCAGCCTAAAGTAAAGATCTTCGCGAAAATGGCCGGCCGCCACTTCGGCAGCGACATCACGGTTGCTGGTCGAAAGCACCCGGATATCCAGCTTGATGGTACGACTCCCCCCCACCCGTTCCAGCTCGCGCTCTTGCAATACGCGCAGCAGCTTAGCCTGCAAGGCCAGCGGCATTTCGGTGACTTCATCCAGCAACAAGGTTCCACCTTGCGCCTGCTCGAACTTGCCGGCCAGTGCCGTTTGCGCACCGGTAAAGGCGCCCTTTTCATGGCCGAATAGCGTCGACTCCAGGAGGTTTTCCGGAATCGCCGCGCAATTGACCGCAACAAAAGGCCCCGCCATACGCCGTGAATTGCGATGGATAAAGCGTGCCAGCACCTCCTTGCCTGCACCACTGGGACCGGAAATCAGTACGCTCGCGTCAGATGGCGCGACTTTGCGCGCCAGCGCCAGCAATTGCTGCATCGCAGGCGACTCGGCAACCACGCCATCCAGCTGAGCTGCCGGCAGCGGCAGGAGGTGTTTTTCCACCTCGGCCAGCAAAGCCTTGGGCTCGAATGGCTTGAGCAGATAATGCGCGGCACCGGCGCGCAACAAGTCAATCGCACGCTCAATCACGCCGTATGCCGTCATCAGGATAAAAGGCACGCCGGGGTAAGATTCAGCCAGTTTGGCAAACAGGGTATAGCCATCCATCGGAGCCATTTGCGCATCGGAGACTACCAGACCAACCGGCTCGGTTTGCATCAGCGCTAAAGCCGCATGACCATCCGCCGCCTCGAGTACGGCAAAACCGGCCAGCGCCAACGTGTCGACAATCGCTTCCCTGAGGTCGGCATCGTCCTCAACCACCAGTACAGGTAAAAATTTCATCAGCAAGGCAACCGCAAATTGAAGCGCTGCCGGCACAAGGCCGTCAGGCGCGCAGGAATATCGGACAGGGCAAGCACTTCGTCGGCGGCACCACGCAAAATGGCTTCGCGCGGCATGCCGAATACGACACAACTTTTCTCATCCTGCGCCAGATTATACGCACCGGCCTGCTTCAGCTCCAGCATACCCTCAGCACCGTCCCGCCCCATACCGGTCAGGATCACCGCGATACAGTTGGCACCTGCAACATTGGCAGCGGCACGGAACATCACATCGACCGACGGCCTATGCCGGTTAACCGGAGGCCCTTGGTTAAGAGCGACCGCATAAGCACCATTCGGCGCCAAGCGCAGCAGCAGGTGTGAATGCCCCGGTGCGATATAAGCCGTACCGGCTTGTAAAACCTCGCCGTCTACCGCCTCTTTCACATGAATGGCACACAGGCTGTCAAGGCGCTCGGCAAACGAACGGGTAAACATCTCGGGCATATGTTGCGACACGATCACCGGCGGCGTATCCCTTGCCAAACCGGCCAACACCACGCGCAAAGCCTCGGTCCCTCCCGTGGACGACCCCATCGCCAGCAATCCGCCCCGACCCTGTGCGCGCCCAGTCTGGCGCGGCAAAATCACATCGGCACTCAGGCTGGGCGACACCTCCAGCGCCTGCAGCGGCCGGTCGCGCTTGCTCTTGTCTTGTGGCGGGTTTTGCATCATGAATCCCTACAGATCATTGATAAACGCCAGCTCTTTGAGCGATTTCAACTCGTCACGCAAGGCCGCAGCCTTTTCAAACTCGAGATTGCGCGCCGCTGCCAGCATCTCCTTTTCCAGCCGCTTGATTTCACGTGCCAGCGTTTTTTCGTCCATCATCGCCACCCGAGCCTCATCGACAAGGTGCTGTTTACTGGCCGCCGCGGAATAGACGCCATCAATCAGATCCTTGATCTTCTTGTCTATCCCTTTAGGGGTAATGCCATGCTCGAGATTGAAGGCGATCTGCTTGGTACGGCGACGCTCGGTTTCATCCATCGCCCGACGCATACTGTCGGTAATCCGGTCAGCGTAAAGAATGGCACGGCCATGCAGATTGCGCGCAGCACGGCCTATGGTCTGGATCAGGCTGCGTTCGCTACGCAAAAACCCCTCTTTGTCCGCATCCAGAATACCAACCAGACTCACTTCGGGAATATCCAGCCCCTCACGTAGCAGGTTAATGCCGACCAGTACATCGAACATGCCCAGACGCAAGTCGCGCAGAATCTCGACCCGCTCGACCGTATCAATATCCGAATGCAGATAGCGTACCTTGACGCCATGCTCCGTATAGTAATCGGTCAACTGCTCGGCCATGCGTTTGGTCAGCGTCGTAACCAGCACCCGCTCATTCCGGCCGACACGCAGCGTAATTTCCGACAGCAAGTCATCCACCTGGGTCGCAACCGGACGCACTTCGATTTCAGGATCGGTCAGACCGGTCGGGCGCACCACCTGCTCGACGACCTGCCCGGCATGCTCTTTCTCGTACACCGAAGGCGTCGCCGACACGAATACGGTTTGCGGCATCAGGCACTCGAACTCGGGGAACTTCAGTGGCCGGTTGTCCGCCGCCGACGGCAGGCGAAAGCCGTACTCGATCAGATTCGACTTGCGCGCCGCATCGCCTTTATACATGGCACCAATCTGCGGAATGGTAACGTGGCTCTCGTCGATAAACATCAGCGCATTTTTCGGCAGATAGTCGATCAGCGTCGGTGGCGCCTCGCCTGAGCCGCGACCGGAAAACAGGCGCGAATAGTTTTCGATGCCCTTGCAAAAGCCCATCTCGTACAACATTTCCAGATCGAAGCGGGTACGCTGTTCGATACGCTGCGCCTCAACCAGCTTGCCTTCTTTCTGATAGCACGCCACCCGCTCGGCCAGCTCCAGCTTGATCTTTTCGCAGGCGGCCAGCACCTTGTCGCGCGGCGTGACATAGTGACTGGACGGAAACACGGTATAACGCCCGACGCGCTGGCGCGTCACGCCGGTCAGCGGATCAAACAGCGTCAAGGTCTCCAGCTCATCATCGAATAGCGAGACCCTGAGCGCGAGCTCGGCCGATTCGGCCGGAAAGATATCGATCACATCGCCCCGCACACGGAAGGTACCACGGGAAAAATCGACATCGTTGCGCTCGTACTGCATCGCCACCAGGCGCGCGATAATCTCGCGCTGCGCCAGACGTTCGCCCTCTTTCAGGTGCAGAATCATCTGGTGATAGGACGCAGGATCACCAATACCGTAAATGGCCGACACCGTCGCAATAATGATGCAGTCCGGGCGCTCGAGTATGCTTTTGGTCGCTGACAAGCGCATCTGTTCGATATGCTCGTTAATGCTGGAGTCTTTCTCGATAAACAGGTCGCGACTGGGGACGTAGGCTTCAGGCTGATAATAGTCGTAGTAGGAAACGAAATACTCGACCGCGTTTTCGGGAAAAAACTCGCGCATCTCGCTGTATAACTGGGCTGCCAGCGTCTTGTTGTGCGCCATGATGATGGCGGCACGTCCGGTACGGGCTATCACGTTGGCCATGGTGAAAGTCTTGCCCGAGCCGGTCACCCCAAGCAGGGTCTGGTAAGACAGTCCATCGCTCAAGCCCTCGTCCAGTGCGCGAATCGCAGCAGGCTGATCCCCCGCCGGCTCGAAGCTTTGGTGCAGGCGAAACGGGCTACCGGGAAAGGTGACAACCATAATGAAAACATCCGCTTGGATAAACCCCCGCAAGAACAGCGACATCAGGGAGTTTTGTGTTTAAAATCGCCGTCACAGAATCTGTTCAGACACCCTTATATGGAGTTAACGGGATGCTGAGAATCATCACCGCCTTGAGCGTAAGCCTGCTGGCCCTCCCCCCTATGGTGCATGCGGCTCAGCCAGTGTACCACCTTGCTGCCTTCCAGCAGAGCGCACCACAGCTCAGCTCGAACGCGGTTCTTGTCCTTAACACCAGCACCGGCGAAGCCTTGTACCAGAAAAATGCCGGCATGCGCACTCCCATCGCCTCCATCACCAAACTGATGACGGCGATGGTGATGCTGGACGCCGGCCAGCCGCTGGATGATATGCTGACCATTTCCGATGCCGAAATCGACAGGCTGAAAAATACCAGCTCGCGCCTTGCCGTCGGCACCACCTTGTCGCGCCGCGAGATGCTGCTGCTGGCGCTGATGTCATCGGAAAACCGCGCATCGCATGTCTTGTCGCGCTACTACCCCGGCGGCACCCAGGCCTTTGTCGCACGCATGAACAGCAAGGCCCGTGCCTTGGGCATGAACAATACCGTGTTCTATGATCCGACGGGTCTGGATATGCGCAACAGCTCGACCGCACAGGATCTGGCGCGCATGGTGCGCGCGGCGCACGGCTACCCCTTGATCCGCCAGTTCAGCACCTCGACCGAACACGACACTATCGCCCGCGCCGGGCGCATGCTGCACTACAAAAACAGCAATGCGCTGGTGCGCGAAGGAGAGTGGGATATTGGCCTGTCCAAGACCGGCTATATCCAGGAAGCCGGCCGCTGTCTGGTCATGTATGCGACCGTCGGCGGCCAGCAACTGGTGATCGTGCTGCTGGACTCCAAAGCCAGCAACGCCCGTACCAATGACGCCAAAAATATCCGTACCTGGCTGGAAGCACAGCCAGGGCACTGGCTGGCAGGTTAAAACCACAAAAGGGATCCTTGCGGATCCCTTTTTTATAGATACCTTACCCCTTCTACTCGCGCTTAAACGCAATCAGGTGATCCAGCTCCAGCCGGATACCGATAGACTCTCCGATGGCATGATTATGATGGCTACCCACCTGCGCCAATACATGCTGACCGGAGGGCAAGGCCAGGGTGTAATGAAAATCTGCCCCGCGGAACACCTTGTCCACCACCACAGCCGTCTGCTCGCTCGCATCATCATGCACCACATCATCGGGCCGCAACAGCACGTCAACCGTGTCGCCGCTGGCAAAACCCAAGGGCAGCAAGCCACAGAATTCGCCGACCTCAAGCGTCAGGCAGCGCGGCCCGCTCACCTTGCCCGGCACCAATACCCCCTGGCCTATAAAATTGGCCACATAACGCGAAACCGGCTCATGATAGAGCTGGTAAGGCGTCGCCCACTGCAATAAAGCCCCGCCTTGCATCACGCCAACCTTGTCGGCCACGGCAAATGCCTCATGCTGGTCATGCGTAACCAGAATCGCACTGACACCCTCATGCTTGAGGATGTCACGCACTTCGCGGCTAAGCCGTTCGCGCAAATCCACATCCAGATTGGAAAAAGGCTCGTCCAGCAGCAGCAGGCGCGGCCGTGTGGCCAGCGCCCGTGCCAGCGCCACCCGTTGCTGCTGCCCACCGGAGAGTTCGTGCGGATAGCTTCTGGCGTAGTTTGCCAGCCCGACCAGTTCCAGCATCGCCGCTACCCGCGACTTGCGCTCACCGCGCGCCAAAGCCGACAAGCCAAAACCGATATTGTCTTCGACCGTCAGATGGGGAAACAAGGCATAGTCCTGAAACACCATGCCGATTTCGCGCTGATGGGCGGGCACCGCCATGGCCGCATCGGCCAGCACCCGTCCGCTCAGACGGATCTCGCCCTCGCCCAGCGTCTCAAAACCGGCAATACAGCGCAAAACCGTGGTCTTGCCACAACCGGACCCCCCCAACAAACAACCGATTTCCCCATCCTGCAGCGAAAAACTCATGCTATCAATCACGCGCCGCGTGCCATAAGCATGCGATACAGCGGAAAATTCAAGCAAGGCAGACATATTAATTTTCCTCTTTCGACAGCAGAATCACCGGCAGCAAACCGGCCAGAACAATGGCAACGGCAGGCAGTGCGGCCCGCTCCCACTCTCCCTCGGTAGTCAGGGTAAAAATGCGCACCGCGAGCGTATCCCAGCCAAACGGACGGGTCATCAGCGTAATCGGCATTTCCTTCATTACATCGACAAACACCATCAATAGTGCCGTCATCAGCCCGCCACGCAATAAAGGCAGATGCAGTCGCGTCACCAGACGCCAACCAAACCAGCCCAAATTGCGCGCAGCTTCTTCTTGCGAGCGGGTAATACGGTGCATGGCGGCATCTACCGAGGTGTGCCCGACGGCCAGAAAGCGGGCAAGATAAGCCAGCAGCAAGACCAGCAGCGAGCCTTTCAGAATGGCCGTGGTGCCTTGTGGCAGCACACTGGAAAACAGGTCGAGCAGCACATTGTCCAGCCACGCCACCGGCACAAAAATCCCCACCGCCAGCACGGTACCCGGCACGGCATAGCCCATAGTGGCCAGACGGGCCAGCATCTGGTTGATGCGCGACGGTGCGCGCCGCTGCGCGTACGACAGCAAAAGTGCAACCGCACAGACCAGCAACGCGGCCAGCGCCGACAAGACAACCGAATGCAGGCTATAGGACAACAAGTCACCATTCAGTTCGGCCTCCAGACTCTGATAAGACCACCAGACGATCTGGCCGAACGGCAGTACAAAGGCCAGCAACAACACCAGCGAGGCGAACAGCACCGCCAGGGCAGCAGCCCCGCCCTGCAAGGGCAAGCGATGCAAGGGGGCGGCACGGCCACTTTGGGTGTAGGCACGCCGGCCACGGGCGCGCTGCTCCAGCACCACCAGCACGAACACAATCAGCACCAGCATGGAAGCCAGTTGTTTGGCGGTATCCAGCGAGAAGAAACTGAACCAGGCCTTGTAAATGGCCGAGGTAAAGGCGTCGTAATTGAAAATTGACACCGTACCGAAATCCGCCAATGTTTCCATCAGCGCCAGCATCAGCCCGCCCATAATCCACGGCCGCGCCATCGGCAAGGCCACGCGCCAGAAGCCCTGCAGCCGCGACAAGCCCAGCGACTGCCCCACTTCGAGCGCTCGCCGCCCCTGAGTGGCAAAAGCATTACGCGCCAGCAAATAGACATAGGGGTAAAAAGCCAGCGTCAGCACTAAAATAACGCCCGGCGTCGAGCGTATGGACGGCACCCAGCTCGAGTCTCCCCAGCTTGCCCGCAACCAGCTTTGCAAGGGGCCGGTATAGTCAAACAAGCCCAGCTGGGAAAAACCCATCACATAGGCCGGCATGGCCAAGGGCAACATCAGCGCCCAGTTGAAAAAGCGTCGTCCGGGAAAATCGTATACCGCGACCAGCCACGCGAGCGACACACCGATCAGCAGAACGCCACACCCAACACCCAACATCAGATAAGCGCTATTGAGAAATAATTGCGGCAACAGATAATCGACCAGATGCGACCAGATGGCCGGATCGGGACTCAAAACCGCAGGAATGATCACGGCCAGAGGCAATAAAGTCAGCAGGCTGAGCAAAAGCAGCAAAACACGCCAGCGCGTAAGGCCGGACAAGGCAGGTAGTTTAGGCAAGGCAGGAACTATCTTTAGTTGGGCTTAGGAGTCGCCGCTATTATACCGGCGGTCCAAGACAAAAGCCGAACCTTGCGGTCCGGCTTTTGTCAGTCACGGCTAAACGGTTTAACGATAGCCGGCGCGGTCCATCAACATCACCGCTTCGGTCTGGCGGCTACCGGCGTTGGAGACATTGATCACGTTCTGCTTGAACGGCCCCCATGCGGCCACCTTGGCATCCGGCTTGACCTTGGGGTTCACCGGAAACTCCATATTCACATCGGCAAACATATTCTGCGCCTTGTCCGACGACAGCCATTCCAGCAAACGGGTCGCCGCCTGTTCTTTTTTGGTGTAGCGCGTCAGGCCGGCACCCGAAATATTCACATGCGCACCACGAGCTTTCTGGTTGGCCCAGAACACACCCAATGGCAAGTTCGGGCTCTTTTCCATCAGGCGGCCGTAGTAATAGGTGTTGGCGATGCCCACATCACACTGGCCGGCTGCAATCGCTTCCAGCATTTTGGTGTCGTCCGGAAACACATCGGTCGCCAGATTATTCACCCAGCCCTTGACCGTTTTTTCGGTGGCTACTTTGCCGTTTTCGGCCAGCATCATGGCAACCAGCGACTGGTTGTACACCTTCTTGGAGGTACGCAAGCACAACTTGCCCTTCCACTTCGGATCGGCCAGATCTTCATAGCTGGACAATTGGCCCGGCTTGACCTTCTGCGTGTTGTAGAAAATGGTGCGAGCGCGAATAGACAGACCAGTCCATTCTTTTTTCGGGTCGCGCAGGTGGGCAGGCACGTTGGCGTCGATCGTCTTGGAAGCATAAGGCTTGAGCAAGCCCATCTGCGATGCCTGCCACAAATTACCGGCATCTACCGTCAGCAGAATATCGGCCGGCGAGTTGCTGCCCTCGGCCTTGAGCCGTTCCATCAACGGGCCTTCCTTGTCCATCACATAACGGATATTGACGCCGGTTTCCTTCTTGTAAGCATCAAACAGCGGCTTGACCAACTGCTCGCCACGGGCACCATATACCACCAGCTCTTCCGCCAGCGACCATGTAGACAGCGATGCCAATACGGCACCCATCATCAGCATCTTGTTCAAGCTACTCTCCTGCACGACTTGGTTGTGATGCAGTGATAATAATGTGAATGATAATAATTATCAACAGCAGGCTGTAATATTTCGCTTTGCTTCAAACCCGGTTAAAGTCGTCGCGGAAAGCGTGCCAGATCGCCGGTTTGCGCTTGCCGCCCGCCATTCATGATGCCGAGGGCAAAACGGGGCTGCACCTGGGTAATGGAGATATCGCCCAGCAAAACCTCAGGAACCCCCAAAGACTCACCCGAGGCCGAACGGATCTGCGTATCCGGCTGCTGACGATAAACCAGCAAACGGTCGCCAACAGCCAGACCATCCACCGCCCCTGCGCCCAGATAGACTTTGCCACCCTGTGCGCGCACCACGCGCGTGGTGAACGGCAAACACCCCATATTGACCGACAAACGCTCCACGGTCTGATCGATCAGGCCATCAATCATGCGGCCATAATCGCTATCTGCCAGCGCATAAGGCGTCAGGCTGCGTGCCGAAGATGGCGCGACATCACCGCTCGCCTCACCGCTTAAGCGCTCGCGCGCAAGCAAAGCACCGGTAAACCCGTCATACAGCCACACATCCATGGCAAACTCGCGCGCCACCGGCGCAACACGCACCGAAGCCCCCAAAAAGCCGGCAAACGGGCCGTTATAGGTGATGCCGGCTTCCGTACTATCGGCAGAACCGAATAAAGAGACCCGTGGCGCCTGACGGTTTATCCGGCTCTCCACCACCTGACCGGCAACGATAAACTGCGCCCCTTCGCGCGCCCCCAGTTTGCGGGCACTATCTTGCCCGGATAAGGGTTCATCCAGCACCTGGGGCGCAAACAGCGTGTAGCGTCCCCCGTCCATGGCACTCACATTGCTTTGCAGCGACAATCGGCGCGCCAGCTCGCCAGGCAACCAGTTCGAAATTTCACCTAGCCCGCTACTTTGCTGCGGATGCTTTAGCGCAAAGAAGCTTGTCAGCGCACGGCGCTTAAGAAAGCGCCCCGGAGGCAGGCTTGCGCCGGCACAGCCATTTTGACCGGCTTGCGTATCCGCCATGGCTATCTTGGGAGACGCCCCCGGTGACGCTTGCCCGGTATCCAGACTGACCGTCACATACAGCAACTGTTCGCCTTCACGCTCGGAAATTACACTCATACGCCCCGGCACCCGCCGAGGCCCCAGCAAAGAAGACTCGGCCAAACCCTCAGGTCCCAGCTCGCTCACGCCAACCAAGCGTCCACGATGCGACACGGCGATCTGCGCCAGCGCGTCATCGATCGCCTGCTCACGCGCAGCCGTGCGCCCACCTTCCAGCGAGGCCATGCCTTCAGCCTGATAAACTTCGGCATTGGCCCCGCTCACCCCGAGCAATAAGGCAAGCAACAGGGCAAACAAGTGCGGGGTCGTGCGCATTATTGCGCCATATAGAAATTATTGTCCCAAGTGCAGCCCTTGCCGCCACAGGCACTGGACAACTTGGCCGGCGCAGGACCATGCGGCATGGCTTCGGCCGCACGCTGAACCTGCTGCCCCTGCCCTGCCAAGGCGGTGCGGTAGGCTTGATAGAATGCCTCGTCCAGCACGATTTCCGCGATGGTTTCGGCACTGCCATCCGGCTTGAGCGTCGTTGAAATCACGCGCACACCACGCAGATAGGCATCCACATACACGCGGAAAATATCATTGACCGCCACTAGGTTGGAAACTGCACTGCTGCCGGTCAAACGAAAGCCCTGCACCTGCTCGGCAATATTACGGTAGGCATCCAGCTGCGAAGCGCGTTTAGCCAGCAAACGCTGCTGAACAGACGATACCGAGCGCGTCACCGGCGGTGCGCCATAGCCGACGACACGCACCCGCAGCGCATCGTAAAGCGGTGCGGGTGCCTGTTTGACGACGACTTTTTCCTGCACGATGACTTTAGGGTCCTGCCCGGGTCCGGTATAACCGCTACCCAGCACGACACCACCTTGCCCCATGGTCGGCGCATTCGCGATACGCCCCGTTGCCGCCGGCACATCAGCCACCACCATCCAGCCCGCTGGCACTGCCGAAGTGGTTTTAGCCGGAGAAGCACACGCTGCACAGGAAACCAGCAAAAAGACAGCCGCACACGGTTTGAAAATGCTCATTATGCACACCCACGATTATTTTCAAGATATGTTACTTTATCGGCAGAGAAGCTAGATGCTTTAATTTGCGTCGGCCATGCTGTAACGCACTATTCCTGCACGCTCACCAGCGCCTGTACCAGTTCAACCACCGAACGGGCACGCATCTTATCCATCATCTTTCCACGATGAACTTCTACTGTTTTGATACTGATACCCAAGGCGTCGGCGATCACCTTGTTCATCTTGCCCTGTACAACCAGATCCAGCACTTCGCGCTCACGCTGCGTCAACAACGCCAGACGCGCAGCGACCCGCTCGTAGGCCAGCAACTTGCTTTGCCTGTCCAGGGCGACCGCCAATGCACTATCCAGCGAAGCCAGCAACGCAGCCTGGTCAAATGGTTTTTCCAGAAAATCATGGGCACCGTTTCTGAGTGCCTGCACCGCCATTGGCACATCCCCATGCCCGGTCATGAAAATAACCGGCCAGTTAATCCCCATCTGCTGCAATTCGCCCAACAACAGCAAGCCATTCATGCCCGGCATCCTGACGTCGGCGATCAGGCAGGCCACTTCCCCGCGCGTACGCCCAATCAGGAAAGCTTCAGCACTATCATGCCCTTCCACCTGATAATCATGGCTTTCCAGCAGCCATAACAAAGAGTCACGAAAAGCATCATCATCGTCCACCACATGGATTTTCATGCTTCGCTCAGACATACAGACTCCGCTACCGGCAAGGTAATAGAAAACACGCTGCCCCCCTCCTTGGCTGCATCCAGCCGTAGTTGCCCCTGATGCATCTCGATAATGGAGCGGCAAATATTCAGACCCATTCCCATCCCATCAGGCTTGGTGGTAAAAAAAGCATCAAACAGCTGGCCGCGTATGGACTCGGGTACACCATGACCACGATCGCGGATGGCCAGCCTGATCTGTCTTGCATCCAGTTGATGCGTCGTAATCGTCAGCACCCGTTGCGGACGCTCCAGTTGCTGCATGGCTTCGATGCCATTTTTGATCAGATTGAGCAGAACCTGCTCGATCAGGATGGGATCAACCCACACGGCAGGCAGATCGGCTGCCAGTTGCAACTCGATCACCGCCCCCAAGCGTCTGGCTTCGATATCGGCAATCGACAGCGTCGCCTCGATGATATCGGCCAGCAGACAAGGACGGCGATCCGGCTCACTCTGTTTGACGAATTCGCGCACGCGGCGCACCACCTTGCCGGCGCGTTCCGCCTGCTCGGTAATCTTCTGCATCACAGGCAACAGTGCCTCGGCAGAACTCTTGCCCTGACGAATACGGGCGACACAGCCAGCCTGATAGTTGGCAATCGCGGCCAAGGGCTGATTCAGCTCATGCGCCAGGGTAGAGGCCATTTCTCCCATGGTCACCAGACGGCTGGTCGCCTGCATCTGGATCAACTGGGACTGATAGCGCTGCTCTGCCTCACGCTGGGCTGTAATATCATCCAGCAAGATCATTTCGGCATCGCAGCCATTCACCCAGCGCACA
>NZ_RJTZ01000081.1:0-16025 GCF_024343515.1 Aquitalea sp. S1-19
ACCAGCGCGCGCCAGCAATTCGGCCGCCACTTGCTGATTGAGCGCATTGTCTTCGGCCAGCAAGATACGCGCACCGGCCAGAGCCCTGGCCGTATCGCCCTCCTCCCGTGGCATCGCATCCGGCGTACCCGGCACCGCACGCCCAAGCCAGACCCGCGCCCAAAAGGTGCTACCAACCCCTTCGCGGCTGTCGACGCCGACTTCACCGTCCATCAAAGCGGCCAGACGGTGCGAGATCGCCAGTCCAAGGCCGGTACCGCCATACTGGCGCGTAGTCGATACATCGGCCTGCTCGAAAGGCTGGAACAGGCGCGCACGCGCATCTTCACTCAGGCCGATGCCGGTATCGCTGACCGATAGCAAGAGCGCCACCTTGTCGCCCTGCTCGCCATCCAGATGCACATGGATCACCACCTCGCCGCTGGGGGTGAATTTGATTGCATTGCCGGTGTAATTGATCAGAATCTGTCCCAGACGCAAAGGGTCACCCAGCAGCACCGCCGGCACATCGGGCGCCACATCCAGACGCAAGTCCAGATGCTTGCTTTGGGCGCGCTCACCCAGCAGATTCAGCACATTGTCCAGCACCGATGCCAGCGTGAACGGCACGGACTCCAGCACCAGTTTGCCGGACTCGACGCGGGAAAAATCGAGGATGTCGTTAATAATGGCCAGAAGATGGCGGCTGGACAGCGCGATCTTGTCCAGATAGTCGCGCTGGCGCGCAGAAAGCTCGGTCCCCAGCGCCAGATGAGTCATGCCGATAATGGCATTCATCGGGGTGCGAATTTCATGACTCATATTGGCCAGAAAATCGGCCTTGGCTCGTGCCGAATCGCGCGCTGCCTCGCGTGCGCTAACCAGGTCATTCACGTCGACATTGACGCCGATGGCACGCAGCGGCAGCCCGGCACCATCGCGAATAATGCGCGCATTCACATGCAGCCAGCGCGCCTCCCCCGAGGGCAGCAAGATGCGCCAGTCGTCTTCGAAATTGCTCTCACGCCCCTCCAGCGCACTGACAAAGTGGCGCATGGCTTCATCCCGGTCGGCAGGATGCAGCAAGGCCTGCCATGCGGCGAGCGTGCCGGAGAAGGTGCCCGGCGCCAGGCCGAACATCCGCTCCAGTTGCGGTGTCCAGTAGTTGTGGCCACTGGCCAGATCCAGATCGAACACCCCGACCCGCCCGGCTTCCTGCGCCAGCGCCAGACGCTCGTTGGCCTGACGCAAACAGGCTTCCATTTGCTTGCGCTCGCTGATGTCGACAAAAGTGCCCACCAGACCGCCGGGTTTGCCGTCGCTGCGTGCAAAGCCCGACACCCAATACAGGGTGTCGTGTAACTGGCCATCGGCATAGGGTATGGCCACTTCCGTCTGCAACTGGCCCAGCGTGCGGATCATTTCCTCATCTTCGCGCTGGTAACGCAGCCGGTCGGCCTCGGGCAGAAAATCCAGCTCCAGCACGCGCTTGCCCACCAGATCGGCGCGCAAAACGCCGAATGCCTGTTCATAAGCGCGGTTAAAGCCGAGAAAACGGCTGTCTTCACCCTTGTAAAACAAGGGGTAAGGAATGGTATCGAGCAAAGCGCTCTGAAATGCCAGCTGGTCATCCAGCCGGATGCGCGCCTGATGCTCGGCGCTGACGTCGCGCACCGCCACACATACCACGCCCTTCTGCCCGCCCAGTTGCGGCAGGCGGCTCAAGCCCAGCTCGGCGCTAAAGCGGCTGCCATCCATGCGCCGGGCGGGCAAATCCCGCCCCAGCACGGCCGAGCCGGCTTCGCTGCTCAAGCGCGCATAGAGCACGCCATATTCATCGCCCAGCAAGCTGGCTAGCTTGGTGCCAATCAGGCTGCCATCGGTACCGGCAAACAAGGCATGTGCACGCGGGTTGGCCAGCGTTACTTTTTGTTCCTCGTCCAGCACCAGCATACCGTCAGGCGCGGCCTCGATCAGGCTGCGATACCATGCTTCCGTCTGGCCAAGCTGTACTTGCTGTGCCTGCAGCTCTGCCGTCTGCTGCTCCAGCCGCTTTGCCTGCTGCTGCGTCGCCTCCAGCAGATAGCGCGATTTTTGCACCCGCTCGAGGATTTCCAGATTCAGCGCCAGCAATGGCAACAAGGCATCCAGCAAGACTTGCTGGCGCACATTCAAAGGCGAGAGCAGCGACAACTCCAGCACCGCCAGCAGGCGCTGGTTCAGGCACACAGGCAGGATACGGACCTGGGCGGGATGCATGGCACCGGCCGCCCAGGCGATGAGCCCCTCGGATGGCAGGCTCAAGGTCAGCGGTTCACGATCCAGCGCACACTGGCCGACCAGCCCCTCGCCATAGGCCAGACAGTTTTTTACTGCGCCATCCGCCGCGCCTCCGTAACTCCCTACCAGGGTCAGTGCCTGCCTGTTTTCCCGATGCAGATACAGGAGTGCGCCCCCCAACCCCAGCAAGGGCGCAAGACGGGCCAGCATGCGCTGCGCCAGCTCGCTCAGGCTGGCCGACTGCTGCATTTCGCTGGCAATATGCGCCGTTTCCACCTTGACCCAACGCTGCAGCTCCATTACCCGGTACACATCGCGCAAACGGGCCAGATGCCGCGCCAGCACCCCGCTTTCATTTTGCAAGCTCAGCGCCGGAATCGGCGTATCCAGTCGCGCGTCGGCAATGGCCGCCATGGCCTGGGTCAAGGCATCCAGCGGCCGGCGTATCGCCCGCGTCACCCACCATGCGCAGCCCAGCAACAAAACCGCCGCCAGCACAAACCAGAGCAAGGTTGCACGGACTTCTTGCTGGTAATTCTGCATCATGCCGCGCCAGGTCTCGCCGGCGCGCACATCACCCAGGCGGCGGATTTCACCCAGTGTGTCATCCAGTTGCTGCTCGGGGCTTTGTGGAGAAACCAGCAAGGTCAGCGCCCAGGCTTCATCGCTGCGCCCGCGCTCGGCCAGCGCCAGCACCGTTCCTCTTTGCGCCATAAACTGTTCGAACTGCACGATCGCCGATTTTGCCAGTACCGGAACGGTGTAGGCCTGCTGATCTACACTACCCAATGCCTGCAAGCTGGCGAGTACGCGCGCATCGCTGCGTATCAGCGCTTGCTGCAAACTCGCGCGCATGGCGGCATCCGGTTCCATAATGATGTCGCGTAACAGGCGTCGCCCCAAGAGCACCTCGTAGCGCGCCTCGGCCGACAATTGCGTACTGCGATAAACCTGCTGATAAAAGTCATCCGACAGGCGTGCCATATGTGCAAGGCGCGGCAAGGCGGTCAGGCTTGCGCCGGCCAGAATCAGCAAGGCAACGCAAGCGAAGGCAAGCATGTATTGCCAGGTCGTGCGGTTGGCGAAAAAACGCTGCAGGGCTGGCCACATACCGGAAGAGTCCATATCAGGGAAGCTGGGTGTCCTTCCTTTATAGGAAAAAATGCCATTCAAAAATATAAAACAAGGCAAAACAACAAAAGGCATAGCAAACATGAGTGCATCACTGGATGAGCTGTTACTGCGTATCCGCGCCTGCCGCGTCTGTGAGCCATTTCTGCCGCTGGGTCCGCGCCCGGTCGTTCAGGCAGCATCCAGTGCACGCATCCTGATTGCCGGACAAGCACCGGGACTGAAAGTACATCAAAGCGGGATTGCATTTGACGACGCCTCGGGCGAGCGCCTGCGTGGCTGGATGGGTATCCCGCGCACACTGTTTTATCAGGCCGACAAGATAGCCATCGCACCAATGGGGTTTTGTTATCCGGGTAAGCAAGGAAACGCCGATGCTCCGCCCCGAGCGGAGTGCGCGCCCTTATGGCGCCGGGCGCTGCTTGAGCAGCTGGACAGCATCCAGTTGACGCTGGTCATCGGTCGTTATGCCCAAGTCTGGCATTTGGGCGGCAAACAAAGCCTGACCGAAGCGGCACAGGCGTGGCGCGACCATGCGCCGGGGCTGTTTGTCCTGCCCCACCCCAGCCCGCGCAACCGGCCCTGGCTTGCCCGCAATCCCTGGTTCGAGGCCGAGGTCGTGCCGGTGCTACGCCAGACCGTCGCACGGGTACTGGCGGCGTAAGCGGGCACTGCAAATAAAGCGCGGACAATGCTTGCGTATTGGATACAGTCTCTTTAAAGTGCATTCGATTATTTGCGAGCGCGCACTTGCACCTAAAAAAGCGCAAACAACAATAAACGGAGATATTTATGGCTATCAGCGTGTTTGACCTGTTCAAAATCGGCATTGGCCCGTCCAGCTCCCACACCGTGGGTCCGATGCGCGCGGCGCGCACTTTTGTCGGGCGCTTGCAGCGCGACAAACTCCTGGCGCGCACCGCCATGGTCAAGGCCGAAATGTTCGGCTCGCTAGGCGCCACAGGCAAGGGGCACGGCTCGGATATCGCCGTCCTGCTGGGGCTATCCGGTGAAGAACCGCAACTGATCGATCCGGACACGGTACCGGCCAAGCTGGCCCGCATCCGTGAGGGCAAGCAGATCAATCTGATGGGCAAGCATCCGGTGCGTTTTATCGAAGATGAACACCTGATCCTGCACAAAAAAGCCAGCCTGCCTTACCACCCGAATGGAATGACATTCGAAGCCTTCGACAATCAGGGCGTCTTGCTGTCCAAGCGCGCCTATTACTCGGTCGGTGGCGGTTTTGTGGTGGACGAGGCGGCTATCGATGCCGGCTTCACCCCGCCGGGCGCTGCCAGCCTGACCCATCCGTTTAGCAGCGGTGCCGAATTGCTGGCGCTATGCAAAACCCACAATAAATCGATCAGCCAGATCATGCTGGAGAACGAACTGGCCTGGCGCGACGAAGCCACCATACGCGCCGAGCTATTGAAAATCTGGCAGGTGATGCAAGCCTGCGTGATCAAGGGCTGCGAGCGTGAAGGCATCTTGCCTGGCGGCATGAAGGTACAGCGCCGCGCCGCCGCCTTGCACCGCCAGTTACTGGCGGCTCCCGAGGCCGCACTGCGCGACCCTTTGACCGTACTGGACTGGGTCAATCTGTATGCATTGGCCGTCAATGAAGAAAACGCCGGTGGCGGGCGCGTGGTAACTGCCCCGACCAATGGCGCCGCCGGCATTATCCCGGCCGTGATGCACTACTATGCGCGCTTCGTGCCCGGTGCCAACGACGACGGTATCGTGCGCTTTTTGCTGACCGCCGGTGCCATCGGCATCCTGTTCAAGCTCAACGCCTCGATCTCGGGCGCCGAAGTCGGCTGCCAGGGCGAAGTCGGCTCGGCTTGCTCGATGGCAGCTGGCGCGCTGGCCGAGGTACTGGGCGGCACACCGGAACAAGTAGAAAACGCGGCTGAAATCGGCATGGAGCATAATCTGGGGCTGACCTGCGACCCGGTGGGCGGTCTGGTACAAGTGCCGTGCATCGAGCGCAATGCCATGGCCTCGGTCAAGGCGATCAACGCCGCACGCATGGCACTCAGAGGGGACGGCAAGCACTTTATCTCGCTGGATCGCGTGATCCGCACCATGCGCGATACCGGTGCCGACATGAACAGCAAGTACAAGGAAACCGCGCGTGGCGGCCTCGCCATCCACTTTATCGAGCTGCCGGTGAATATTGTCGAGTGTTAAGCCACAACAGGGCTTGACGAACGAGCCGGTGGACTTTATAGTGCGCCCTGTCGCTGCATCACATCGCAGCGGATACGGGGGTATAGCTCAGTTGGTAGAGCGCTTGCATGGCATGCAAGAGGTCAGCGGTTCGATCCCGCTTACCTCCACCAGAATTAAAAAAAGCCGAAGCTGATGCTTCGGCTTTTTTGCGTCTGCGCTACAGATCACCCCAGTCCACTCCCCCGCCCGACCCGTACATGGTCACCCTGCGTATCTTGGTCATGCAAATTTCCTCGGTAGGTGATTTTCCCACCTATCGAGGTGTCTGTGATTATTAAACCACTACAAACCGATAGCGTGAGGATGTGACGTTGGTAGCGCATGTTCGGAACCAGGATTTCCCTCATAGGGGTTTTGAACCAAATCAAGCATTTCATCCAGCAGGTCTCCAAGCAAGGCGCAGTGATGTTTAATGATTGCCTTGTCCGTTCTTGGTGCACATGTTTGAAGCTCTACAAGTGACTTGCTGTATGCCTTCGCAAGCACACTGCCGTAGTCATACGCAAATTGCCGTTCCGCAGGAATCCGATGGGTTGCGTCTATCCTTGAGCAAACAGCTTGAATTCGCAATACGTCTAGAGCGGGTTGCCTTGCGACTTTGAGTGGCATGAGAGACAGATCAAAGGATGCCACCTCGGAATTTGATTCCAACGCACGACTCGCCTCGGCCCACATTTCTGCGAACACAATCGACAAGCCTTTCATAGATGAAAGGCTCTCTACGTCATTACCACCATGCTCGGCAAGTTCAGACCTTAATAATGCCAAGTAGTACAAGCCCAGAGCGTCAGCGTACGCATTCACTCCTTGCACATTCGCTGCCACGCCCGCGACACAGCCAGGCTCTTCAAGGTATTCCTTTGTGATGCCGTAGAGGGCCGTTCGCTTTTCGAGGGTCTTCCCGAACGGCATGAACTCCACGATACGCTTGCAGTAGCAGAAGGTTACTGAACTCCCCATGGTTTCTCTCCTTGTTGGGTGGATAAAACTGAAACATAACGTTGGAATTCAGCGGACCGCTTTAGCGGGTCCGCTGGAATGACTTGTTAGATTTCATCCAATCATTCGACCACAGCCGTCGCAAGCACGAGAACAACCATGGGCCAACCTTTGGTCTTCGCCTTTCTGGGTGATCTCGTTATATCGATTATCCATGAGGTTTGTGATATTTAGAGTTTTAGGATCTGCGTTTCTAAAATCAAATAATTGATTTTCCGGGAGACAGAACCATAACTTTCCTTCCGAAGAGACAAACATTCTTCGACACACTCTACAAGCATCTCGTTCATGTGTTGTTTGTTTTACCGAGACGTTTCCAGTAGGAAGTGCGTAGACATGTGTCATGTCTAGCTTTTTGTACTGGTAAACCATGCATTGATCCATAAGTTTAGCCTTTAGTGGCTCTGCATCTA
This sequence comes from Aquitalea sp. S1-19, assembly GCF_024343515.1. NCBI lineage: Bacteria > Pseudomonadati > Pseudomonadota > Betaproteobacteria > Neisseriales > Chromobacteriaceae > Aquitalea > Aquitalea sp. S1-19. The sequence goes on from NZ_RJTZ01000081.1 coordinate 7,038, forward strand.
CAAAATTTGCTTTGTAATAGTCCCAGTTGTCTTCATGCCCAATTAGCTCCATAAAATGAACCATCGCTCCTCTGGAGTGAGCAAATTCAATTATCTCCTCCCAATCTTCTTGATTGTGCTCTTTTAGTAATACGCAATTAATTTGATAGCGATCAAGGCCAGGATACTTGGCCACAGAATCCAGACTGCTTTGCTTTAGGCTGGATTTATAAAGAGACTTGTAGTTCGTTGGATTTAGAGTGGTTATGCTATGTGTAATCCATGTCAAACCGGATGACACCATTTCGTTCATTAGGCCTGGCGTAAGCAAATGGCCATTTGTGGCTATTCCTATTTCAGAGAAGCCGGCAGCTTTTGCGACTTTAATGACTTCAACTATGTCCTTTCTAATCAATGGCTCACCGTAAGCCCCTCCGCTGATTTTGATGATCTTCATTCCAGCTTTAATAAAAGCTTCACAGATATTCGCAATTTCATCTATTGTGAGCTCTTTCACTTTTGGAGGTGCCTTTGTACAGAACGGGCATTGCAAATTACACCGCTCCGTCACAAGTAGCTTAACCATATTCGTGCAAACTTTTGAATATGGTGAATTCATATAATTATCAAGTTGTTTTTGCATGTCACTACTCCTTGTAATAGTAATGGGTTGTGGAAATCTAACGTGAAATGTACACACTACAGTGTGTATAACAATGCACGTCCCTGTCGCTTTGCATTGATATTTAAGCGAATGAAAAAGCATGCGCGGAGTTGTACACATCCCGACGGGACTGCTGTGCCGCGTTTACTCGATGGCTGGTGCGGAAAGCTTGGCGTATGGCTGTAAGCTAGGAAGCAAGTCGCTATAAGTCAATTTGGTGCGGCGTTTTTACGTTTTGACTATCGTGCCAGTGGTGGGGGCACTAGCCGAGGTGGCTGCGCTGTGGGCACATGTTGGGAGTAGCCGCCGACAGATCCAGCCTATGTATTGGCTACAGGAAGCATTAGGTCGAGGCTACCAACTCTGAATTGGGGCATCGCCATAAAAAAGGCAGCTCCTCAATAAGAGGAACTGCCCTGAATAAAGCCTGAGTGCCAACCACCTTCCAGCGATACCCCGCCAAAAGCTGAGTCAGCCACAGGATTTCAGCTTACGGGGTAAAACCTTTCAACTTAACCGCAAGCCCCAACGTGACCGCAGGCGGTGCAGAACTCACAGCCGTCTTTCTTGATCAGCGCATGGTTGCCGCACTCAGGGCAAGCCTTGCCTGCCAGCTGTTTCATCGTACTGCCGGCTTCGGCCACAAACAGATCGCTCTGCTCAGGCACCATCACGCCCATTTCTTCGACCGGCACGCCTTCTTCGGTCAGAATGCCCAGCATGGCAAAGCGGTGGATCAGCAGCCGCGCCACATAGGCGATGGTCGATGGCCAGCTCTGCGACTTGTCCAGCCCCGGAATGCGGGCAAAGAAATCTCCCTGCGCTTCGGCATACGACATCAGTTTGCGCAGCTTCATGCCGATCCAGGCCGGATCGATGACGCGCATATCGAGGCTGAGCATCTTGCACAGACCATCGAACTCGCTCGGATAGTTGCCTGCCAGCCACATCGAGTAAGGACGGCGCTGGCCGTTAGGCAAGACCAGTTCCTTCACGAACAGCACAAAGTCGTCGCCGGTTTGCGGATTGACGATATCGACCGACCAGCTCATGGTGCCGTCGGTGCCGGACTTGGGCTCTTTGCGGGCAAACAGCGCATCCATCACCGGTGTCGAATCACCGGCTTCGGCCTCCAGCGCCCCCAACTGCATCACGCGATGCTGTACCACCTGCCCCAGTGCTGCCGAAGCCGAGGTGGCGTAAATCATTTTCTCGCCCAGCTCGAAGGCATAGCGCTTGTCGCCGCTGGTACGTGCCAGCACATCCAGCTTGGCGGCCAGCCAGGCGCGGTCGCGGCAACGCATATCCATGGACAGGGTCTTGGCAATCGCGCCCAGACCACGCTGCTCTTCGGTCGCATTCACCCAGCACTCGAACGGGCTGCTGCGGCCATTTTCCACATGGCCGACTACCACGGCAAAGTTGCCGGATGCGCCTTCGACCATATAAGTCCACGACGGGTTGCCCTCTTTCATTTTCGGACGGTGCGGCCACTTAAGCGAAGCCAGTGCCGGGCTAGGCGCGGTATTCAGCGTAATGCGGCGATCCGGATCCCCATCCTGGCTAGCGGACAGGTCTTGCGGCGTTTCCTTGGTCGGTTCGACCGACAGCACCGAACCGATCACGCTGTTCGGGCGATAGGTGGTGATGCCCTTAAGGCCAGCCTTCCAGGCTTCGAGATACAGGCTCTCGAAGTCGGCAAACGGATAGTCGACCGGTACATTGACGGTCTTGGAAATCGCGGTATCGATAAATGGCGCGACAGCCGCCACCATCTGCATATGATCCAGCGCGCCCATGCTCATGGCCGAGACGAAATAATCCGGCAACTGGTCGGTGTCGCCACCCAGCATGCGGTACACGCGGTAAGCGTGGTCTTCCACCACATAATCCTGCGTACCGCCGTCAGCCATGCGCTTCTTGCGGGTATAGAACCACGAGAATGGCGGCTCGATGCCGTTGGAGGCATTGTCGGCAAAGGCCAGCGAAATGGTGCCGGTTGGTGCGATCGACAGCAAATGCGAGTTGCGGATACCGTGCTTCTTGATGCGCGCCTTGATGGCCTCGGGCAGGCGGCTGGCGCAATGCGGTGCAGCCAGATACTTGTCGGCATCAAATAGCGGGAAGGCACCCTTCTCGATCGCCAGGTCAACCGATGCGTCGTAAGCGGCATCGCGCATCGCTTCGGAAATCTTGGCGGCAAAACGGCAGCCTTCGGCGCTGTCGTAACGCACCTTGAGCATGATTAGCGCGTCACCCAGGCCGGTGAAGCCCAGACCCACGCGACGCTTGGATTGCGCCTCGTTTTCCTGCTCCTTGAGCGGCCAAACGGTCAGGTCGAGTACGTTATCCAGCATGCGCACGGCCATGCGCACCACTTTTTCGAAGGCCTTGAAATCAAACGACGGCTTGTCGCCGAACGGCTGGCGCACGTATTTGCACAGGTTGACCGAACCCAGATCGCAGCAACCATAATCCGGCAAAGGCTGTTCGCCGCACGGGTTGGTCGACTCGATCACTTCGCAGTAGCTGAGGTTGTTGTCCTGATTGATCTTGGACATAAACAGCACGCCCGGCTCGGCATGGTCATAAGTGGAAACCATGATCTGGTTCCACAGGTCGCGCGCACGCACGGTGCGATACACCCACAGGCCGTCTTCGCGCTGATAGTTGCCGGGGAAGGCATCGGAAGCGGGCTCGACCGCGTGGGTCAGCGCCCATTCGCTGTCGGCATCCACAGCCTGCATAAAGGCATCGGACACACCGACCGAGATATTGAAATTCTTCAGGTCGCCCTGGTCTTTGGCATGGATAAAGTCTTCGATATCCGGATGGCTGACATCCAGCACGCCCATCTGTGCGCCACGGCGGGCACCTGCCGACTCGACCGTCTCGCAGCTGCGGTCAAACACACGCATATACGATACCGGGCCGGAGGCGCGGCTATTGGTCCCCTTGACGCGCGCACCTTTAGGACGGATACGCGAGAAGTTGTAACCGACACCACCGCCACGGCGCATGGTTTCGGCCGCCTGCAACAGGGCCTCGTAAATGCCGACCTTGCCCAGTTGCGGCTCGGAGACCGAGTCACCTACCGGCTGCACAAAACAGTTGATCAGCGTGGCCTTGAGATCGGTGCCGGCGGCGGAGTTGATGCGCCCACCCGGGATAAAACCGTTATCCAGTGCTTCGAAAAACAGCGGCTCGAAACGGGCAGGCTCTTTTTCCAGCTGTGCCAGTGCGCGCGCCACGCGCTGGCGTACCTGGCTAACCGAGGTCTCGCCGCTCTTGGCGTACTTCTCCAGCAACACTTCACGCGAGATATCCTGCTCAGCCATCAAGGCCACATTTTCCTGTTTCACCGCTACCCCTCCCATTCACCCGCAATATCAATATATACGCACTCGGCGCGCAGTATGACACAAGCTGTTGATGATTTAAACGTTGACAAACCGCTCAAAACAACCATCACCAACGATTATCCAGGCCGTCAAAATCCGGCAAGGGCGCGAGTCTCGCGCAAAGCACAAGCAACCGCAAGGGGAAAACCGGTGGAAAAACTGTGGGTAAAACAAGACACTGCCCGCCCCTCCCAGCCATGCCGCGCCATAGCTGGAATAGGCAGGAAAACCGACTGGCTACGATGGCGAGTCTATCTATAAAAAACTGCCGCCAAATCGCCATGACATGTAGGATTGATCTGATAAACACATCACACCCTCTCCTGACACAGGACGCTTAAGCCATGAACTTTCTGACTACGGATCTGTACGACGCCAACGAAGGCCGGGTACAGGTTATGCTGCCCCTATTGCAAAGCTATGGCGGCCGCCCACGCTTTTTTGGGCAAATCGTCACCCTCAAGCTGTTCGAGGACAACACGCTGGTGCGCGAAGTGCTGGGCACGCCAGGCTTGGGCAAGGTACTCGTAATAGATGGCGGTGGTTCGCTGCGCTGCGCGCTTTTGGGTGACCAGATCGCAGAGCTGGCGGTTAAGAATCAGTGGGAAGGCGTGGTGATCTGGGGCTGTATCCGCGACTCGGTCGCCATCAATCAGCTCGACATCGGCGTACGCGCACTGGCAACCAACCCGAAAAAATCGGTCAAGCGCGGCGAAGGCCAGCAAAACCTGCTGCTTAGCTTCGGAGATGTCACCTTCACACAGGGAGAATGGCTGTACGCCGATGAAGACGGCGTCTTGTTGTCAGCCGTGCAGCTACAGTAAGCGGCAACTCCGCCACGCAACAACTGCCGCTTGTGCGGCCGTTGATATAGAGAAGATAGGGCAAGACTTAATCCAGGCCCAGCATGTCCTTCGCCAGCGCTTCGGCGACCTTGATGCCATCGACACCAGCCGACAGGATGCCGCCGGCGTAGCCTGCGCCCTCACCCGCCGGATACAGACCCTTGACGTTCATGCTTTGCAGCACTTCATTACGCTTGATGCGCAAGGGACTGGACGTACGCGTCTCCACCCCGGTCAGCACCGCATCATTCATATCATAACCGCGGATCTTCTTGGCAAAAGCAGGGATCGCCTCGCGCATCGCTTCAATCGCATAGCCGGGCAAGGCGCTGGCAAGATCGGTCGGCGTCACCCCCGGCTGATAAGACGGCGTGACCGAGCCCAGCGCGGTCGATGCCCGGCCTGCGATAAAATCGCCCACCAGTTGCGCCGGCGCATTGTAGTTGCTGCCGCCCAGCACATAGGCACGCGATTCCAGATCACGCTGCAAGCGCATGCCGGCCAAGGGATCGGTTCCCGGAAAATCCTTAGGCTCGATATTAACCACCAGGCCTGCATTGGCATTGCGCTCGGCACGCGAGTACTGGCTCATGCCATTGGTCACCACGCGCCCCGGCTCGCTGGTGGCGGCCACCACCTGCCCGCCCGGGCACATGCAGAAGCTGTATACCGCACGCCCATTGCTGGCCTGATGCACCAGTTTGTAATCGGCCGCGCCCAGCATTTCGTGGCCGGCATATTTGCCCCAGCGCACTTCGTCGATCAGCTTCTGCGGGTGTTCGATGCGGAAACCGACGGCAAACGGCTTTTGCTCCAGATAGACGCCACGTTCGTGCAGCATCTCGAAGGTGTCGCGCGCGCTGTGGCCCAGCGCCAGCACGATATGGCGCGAGGCAATCTCGTCGCCGTTTTCCAGGCGCAGGCCGCGCACCTGCTTAGTGCCGTCCGCCATCTCGTCCAGCAGCAAGTCGCTGACCTTAGCCTGGAAACGAATCTCGCCACCCAGACGCTCGATTTCGGCGCGCATCTTCTCGACCATGCTCACCAGGCGGAAGGTGCCGATATGCGGGCGATTGACATAGATAATCTCGTCCGGCGCGCCAAAACGCACAAACTCCTCCAGCACCTTGCGCCCCAGATGGCGCGGGTCCTTGATCTGGCTATAGAGCTTGCCATCCGAAAACGTACCGGCACCGCCCTCACCAAACTGCACATTAGACTCGGGGTTAAGCTTGTTATTACGCCACAGACCCCAGGTATCCTTGGTGCGCTCGCGCACCTTCTTGCCGCGCTCAAGCACCACAGGCTTGAAGCCCATCTGCGCCAGCACCAGTGCGGCAAAAATACCGCATGGGCCAAAGCCGACCACAACGGGGCGCTCGGCCAAATCTTCCGGCGCTTGGCCGACAAACTGGTAGCGCATATCCGGCGTCATGCCCACATGCGTGTCTTTGGCGAATTTTTTCAGCAGGCGCTCTTCGCCGGTCACCGTGATATCGACGGTGTAGGTGAGCGCCATCACCGAGCGGCGCGCATCGAAGCTGCGCTTGTAAACGATAAAATCCTGCACATCGCCTGCGGGCACGCCCAAGCGGGCAATAATGGCGTCACGCAAGGCGTGTTCGGGATGGTCAAGGGGAAGCTTGATTTCAGACAATCGCAACATGGGGAATCGGGGTCCTGGGCTGGGCGCACACTACGGCGCAGAAGCCATTACAAATCAACAAGGTGCGCATTGTAAGAGAGGCAGCGCTTTCGCGGTAGCCGCCGAAGGAAAAAAGCCCGTGCGCAAAGCCGCGTTCAAAGCGCCTGACGCCGCGCTTTGCGCCGCTGCCAGGCCCAGGCCGAACTCAAGCGCCACAATGTGCTGACCGCCAGGTAGACCAGAGGTGCCAGCACGAAGGCAATCAACACCAGCCCCAATAACAAAAGCTTACCCACACCGCCCAGATCCGACCACCAACTGGCGTCGCCGCTAAAAGACACCCCGGCCCCGCCCTCGCCACCAAGCAAAAAATTACCTAAGCGATAGGCCAGATAATAGATAGGCGCGAAGGTCAGCGGATTGGTCACCAGGGTAGACAAAGCCGCCGCGGCCACATTGGCACGCAGGGCAATGGCCGCCATCACCGCCAGAAGTATCTGGGCAAACGGAGTCAACAGGCCGAAAAACACGCCCAGCGCCATACCCAGCGCCACGCTGTGACGGCTCAGATACCATAACTGCTCCCGCCCAAGCCAGGGCGCAAGCCAGCCCAAGCCTTTGCGCTGGCGCAGGCTTTGCGCATCAGGCAACAGACGGCGCAACTGTTTTTTCACGAACACTCTCCGCTCTCAACGAAAAACAAGGCGACAAGCACGACAAACAGCACTCAAGGCTTTTGCGCGGCAGCCAATCCCAGACACGGGTCTTCTCTAGACGTGGTCGCTACTGCGATAGCCAGATCATACTCCGAAGCGGACTGCCCCTGCTCGATAAAGCCCACCACCCACAAGGGGACAGACTCAGGCAGCCAGCGCGGCACGCCCATTGCCCGCCCGACATGGCCATTACCAGCAATCAGCACTGCCCCCTGACTACGGTGCTGCAACAATGTGTCCGCCAGCACCACATCGCGCGCCACCTGTGCGCGCACCATGGCCGGCATGGCCTTGGCCGGCAGCATGCCGCAGTGTCCCTGATCCAGCGCTTGACGCTGACGATCTTCCAGCGCCGCCGGCAAGGGCTGATCCAGCCGGTAGCGCTGGCGCGTTGCCTCATCCAGCACGGCCGCGTAACCGTTTTTCATGATTTTGCGTGCATCAGCACGCGACAGATTGCCCGCGATCAGCGGCAACTGGTATTGCTGTGCCAAGGCAAGCAAGGGCTGATACAAGGCCCAGTCCCAGCCTTCACCGCCGGCCTGCCGTACAATACATGCGGCATCCATCTTGCAGTGCTGGCGCGCCGCATCCAGCTCTGCCTGCCGTTCACGATCGAACATTTCCATCACCAGCGCCGGGCGCCAGCCCGAGCTCAGGGCTGTCTTGAGCAGTGCCAGCCTTTGCGCGTGACCATCGGGGTTGTCATGCACCTCACCCAACAACACCACATGGTCAGCACGCATCCAGGCATCCGCCTGCCGGCCAAGTTCGTCTGCGCACGCCGGCAAAGCGCACAGCAGACCCAATAGCGCAAACAGCCAACGGTTCGAATTCAACACGGCGCCCCCCTAAAAATTCGCTCCAGACTCACACGATACAGGCGGGTAAGCCATGCGCCAATGCCCGCCATGCAGCACGCTATCAGGCAAGGGCAAAGCACCATGCAAACAGGACATCCTGATGATGCCCTGTTGATGGGAAAGCGCCTGCGCTCACGGGCTGGGGATGTACAACTCAGCCGGACAGGCTCACATTTTTTCCTTTACATCATCCGCCGCCTTGGTCACCCCCTGACCTGCCGCCTTCACATCCTGCCCCATGCCGGCCATGGTATTGCAGGCCGCGAGTAAGAGCGTCGTCAAAATCACGGCAGCGGCCGTTTTGATTCCCTGTTTCATCTTAATCCTCCTTAGATGTGAGATCACCGACGGGTGATGCCCTCAGGATAGGCATCCGATTGCGTATTTGCCGGCGAGTCGCTACGGGACTTAGGGGTTGCCCGCCCTCATGCGCGCCTTCGCCAGCCGGAACTAGCCCCGCTGCGCCCACACCTCTACAATGCGCGGATGACTACACCACGCTTCGTTCACCTTCGTGTGCATTCCGAATTTTCCGTCAGTGACGGCATCGTGCGTCTTGGCGACGCCATCAAGCGCGCGCGCGCCGACCAGATGCCGGCACTGGCCATGTCCGACCTGATGAACCTGTTCGGGCTTGTCAAGTTTTACAAGGGCTGCCGCGATGCCGGCATCAAACCGATTATCGCCTGCGATATCTGGCTGGAAAACGAGGCGGACCGCGACAAACCCAGCCGTCTGATGCTGATCGCCAAGAACCGCGCCGGCTACGGCCGCCTGTGCGAACTCTTGGCTGCGGCCTTTACCGGCAACCAGGTGCGCGGACGCGCCGAGATCAAGCGCGAGTGGCTGGAAGACGGCGACAATAGTCAGCTGAT